>DASXXL010000519.1:0-5580 GCA_036503085.1 Pyrinomonadaceae bacterium
GTCACGTCAGACGGGTCTGAGCGCGAAGTAAAAATTGTGCCGTCCTTTTTGACGCCGAAATAATCGATCATCTCGCTGCGATGAAAGAAGACGTAATGCGTCTCCTGCCTGACGAAGTTGACCCAGATGGCGTCGAGCTTGTTGATGCGCGCGTAAGTTTGCTTAACGATTTCGACGGTCCGCTGCGCGCGCTTTGCGCGTTCGTCCGGCGAGCGGCTGTTTAGGGCAGAGTTGATGAACGAGATGTTAAGGTCCAGGTGGTTTGGCGCTTCGTCGATGTTCACAAACACGGTCTCGCCAAACTCCTTGTCCAAGGCCTCGTAGACCTTTCGCACTTCAGTTAGACTATTGGCGACCTCCCTGAGACACGCTGTTGTGAGCAGCGGGGAGGCGATGAGGATGGCGAGGATTATTCGACGTGTACGCATTCTCGATCGGACGATCAGTCGCTCGGCTTGCCTTGCAGCAGCGCCTCTGACTTCAACGTCTGTGGACCATTCTCGTTACAGATCGCAAACGAAGCGCCTTCATACATCGTCACGCCTGCATACTCACCCTTCGCGTTGAGGATGTAGAAGTTGATCCCGAAGTTCGGCAGGCCGCGGCTGTTCAGCAGACGCTTCTCGATCGTGTTGGCTTTGATTCGATTCAACACTTCCATGCCCGCGTCTTTCGGATGCGCGCCGCGACGCATCTCCTCGATGATGACAAACGAGCAGAGATTGTAGAGATTCGCTTCGCCCCGGCCGGTCGATCCGGCAGCGCCGACAGCGCCGTCAACGTAAAGACCGGCGCCGAGAATCGGTGAGTCGCCGAGCCGGCCCGGAATTTTCCACGCGAGACCGCTAGTGGTTGTCACACCGCAGATCTCACCCTTGGAGTTGATACCGTCGCAATTGATCGTGCCGTGCAAATTCTCTTCGCGGAGTTTTCCTTCCGCGAGCATCTCGAGCGCGACGCGATGACCAGCTTCAGCGCGTTCTTTCGGATCGAGATAATGACCGGGGTCAGTGCGTCGTTTCCACTCGAGCCACTGCTTGCGCGAGTTCTCAGTGTTGAGATCGTCTTCGATCTTGAAACCCATGTTGCGCGCAAACTCCTGCGCGCCCTTGCCGACGATCAGATGATGATCCGTGTACTCCATCACCGCCTTCGCGACCAGGGACGGCGTGCGCACGCCTTCGATCGCACCCACCGCGCCCGCGCGTTTCTTTGGACCATGCATCACTGACGAATCGAGCTGCACGATGCCATCCGCGTTCGGGAGGCCACCGTAACCGACGCTATCGTCGAGCGGATCGAGCTCGACGATATTCACGCCTGCGATCACCGCATCGAGCACGTCTGACCCGCCGGTGATCATCGTAAACGCCTTGTGCACGGCGGTCATCGTGCCGCCGTTCTTGAAGCGGTTGCCGTTGGCGGAAGAGATCACGAGTGGTTTGACGGCGCTTTGCGTCAGGATGGTCGGAAACCCGGCGGCTTGGTTTTTTGCGGCGGCGATAGTGAGACCAGCAACAGCGCTGTTGCGCATGAAGTCACGGCGTCTGATTTTCTTTGTCATGGCGGCGCATTATAGATCAAGAAAGTTCCAGGGCTTGTTTAATTCTTTCCGCGGTTTTGGGGCCGATGCCGTCGACCATGTCCAAGCCTCCGCCCGCGACGAACGCTTTCAACTCCGGCAGCGACGAGACTTTGAAACGCTGGTGCAGCAAGGCCGCCGTCTTCGGTCCGATGCCGGGGATTTCCGTCAGATCGAGAACGGTTTCGGGTGTTTCGGCGATGAGGCGTTCCCACGCATCGAAAGTGCCGCGATTCAGCAGGTCGATGACTTTCCCCGCGATCGCTTTGCCGACGCCGGGAATTTCCTGCAAACCGGTCACGCCTTCTTTGTCGGCAATCTCTTTCAGCGGGGTGGGCCAAACTTCGATCGCCTCGGCGGCGTTGCGATACGAGCGCAGGCGAAACGGGTCGTCGCCGCGAATCTCCATTAGCGCGGACAGGCGATAGAATCGGCGGGCGATCTCTTCGTTATTCATGATCGTCTTTTGAGTTTGTGCTTAGTCTAAACTCGCGAGGAGAGTAATATCAAAGGCGTCGTTGAATCCAACTTCAGGAGCCGCGGAATTGAACCAAACGAGAAGACATCTGTTGACTGGCATTTCACTGGCCGGAGCGGGCGCGTTGTTAATTGGTTGTCGGGCGCAACCCGGTGGAACAACCGGCCGCGCAACTAACGATGACAACAAACCACCGGCGCCGGGCGAAGCCGTGCCCGTCGAGGTAACGGCGACCGAAGACCTGATGCGCGAACACGGCGTCCTGCGGCGCGCGTTGCTGGTCTATCAGGAGTCAGCGGCGAAGTTGCGCCAGGACGCGACGTCGTTGCCGGCGGAAGCACTCGAAAAGACGGCGCAATTGTTTCGCGTGTTTGGCGAAGACTATCACGAGAAACGTTTGGAAGAGGGTTACATCATTCCGCTGATCAAAAAAGTGCAGGGGCCGGCTGCCGCGTACGGCGACGTGCTGTTGGCCCAACACCAGCGCGGCCGCGAGATCACGGACTACCTGTTGTCGGTCTCGAAAGCTGATCGCATCGCTACGAACCAGGTCGAGAACGTTGCGAAAACGCTCGAATCGTTCGTGCGCATGTACCAGCATCACGCCGCGATCGAAGACACGGTAGTGTTCCCTGCGTGGAAGGCAGCGACAGGCGACGAAGAATACGAGCAGTTGAGCGACAAGTTTGAAGACATCGAGAACGAGATGTTTGGCAGCGACGGCTTCGAGTCGGCGTTGAAACGCATCGAGGAGATCGAGTCGAGTCTTGGTCTATCGGGTCTGGACCAGTTTACAGCCCCACCGCCGCCAAAATAAATTTGCTCTAGCTGGGACCGCAGGCGTCTCGCCTGCAACCGTGCGGCAGCGCCTTAAACACGGCCTTGCAGGCGAGACGCCTGCGCTTCCAGCTAATCGGACCACTTTACTTTTTCGCGACGATGCGTAGAATGCGCGTCTGAATCTCACAATCGGACGGAGGCTCCTCACAGCAACTCCGAAGGCGCCTCAAACCTTAAACCTCTCGATTCTTAAGGAGCCTGGTATGACCTTTATACAATTCGCCGACGAACCAACTCAGGAAGAACGTATCGCCAAACTGCGCCAGGAAGTTGAAAAACTCGGCGGCAGCACGATGTCGCTCGAATCGATGCCCGCCGACATGGAAGAAGAGTTTCTGCGTCACGTGCTCGAATACGAACACGCCGAGCCGATCAGTTTGCTGCGATTGCTCGAGAATTCCGGTTTGGAAGTGCCGCCGCCGGACCAGTTCGACGACGACACTTTGAGTGCCAAACTCACGGAGATTATCGAGCGCATGGCGTCGCTCGGAGCTTATCTCCTGCACACGAACCATCTCTCTGATCGCGCGCTTTACGAGTATCTCTATCACGATGGTTTGCGCGAGGAAGCGGTGCTGTTTCCGGAAAACCCGAGCTATGCGTACATGATCGATCTCACGGGCAGCGGCAGTGAAGAAGATAATCAGACGTTCTTGAAGTATTACGCGGATGAGCAGTACCGGCAGCAGTGGGCGAGTGATTGGCCGGCGGACAATATTCCCGATCACGAGGATGCGCCGTTCGATCGCGATCGCTTTTTGCCGCAGTCACCGATCGGGTGAAACAAAATTTCTCGTTAAGCAACGATCATCGTGCCGGTGCCTTTGTCAGTGAAGACTTCTGACAAGAGCGCGTTGCGGTTCGTGCCGCTGATGATGTGGGCGGAGTGAACTCCACGACGCAACAGCGTGGTTATGCTTTGCAGCTTGGGGATCATTCCGCCGGTCGCCACGCCACTCGTTATTAATTGATCGGCTTCGTCAGCCGTGAGCCGGGAGAGCTTTGTCTGCGCGTCGCTCGGCTTGAGATATATGCCGTCGACGTCGCTGAGCAGGATCAATTTCTCTGCGCGCAAACGGACGGCGATCTCGGCCGCGATCGTGTCGGCGTTGATGTTGAAGACGATGCCCTCGTCGTCTGCTCCGAGTGAAGAGATTACGGGCAGGTAGCCGTGGTCCAGCAGCACCGTGAGCAGGCGCGAGTTGATCTGCACGACGTCGCCGACGTAACCGAAATCGACGGTGTCGCGGACGCCTGTTTGCCGGTTGAGAATCTCTTTCGGCGGGCGTTTTTCGGCGTGCACGATGTTGCCGTCGACGCCCGACAAACCGACGGCTTCAATGCCGCGCTGGCGTAGTGCGGCGAGGATGTCCGTGTTGATCTTGCCGGCGAAGATCATCTTGGCCATTTCGAGCGTGGCGTCGTCGGTAACGCGGCGTCCTTCGATGATCGTCTGTTCGACGCCGAGTTTCGAAGCGAGTTCGCTAAGCTGTTTGCCGCCGCCGTGTATGCAGCAAATGCGTATGCCGACTTGATGGAGTAGGGCGAGCTCTTCCGCGAGCGAAGCGAGATTGTCGTGGTTTTCGGTGACTTGGCCCGACAGTTTGACGACAAACGTCTGGCCCTTGAAGCGCTGGATGTACGGCAGCGCTTCGCGGAGGAGATCCAAGCGGACCTGGTCGCCGATCGATGGGTAGCTGGCGCTCATAAGATTTGTGCGAGTACGGCTTTCTGTACGTGCAGCCGGTTCTCGGCCTCATCGATCACAACTGACGCTTTCGAGTCGATCACGCTGTCGGTAACGATCACGTTACGCCGCACGGGCAGACAGTGCATGAAGATCCCGTTATCGGTTCGGCTCATCTTTTCTTCATCCACGATCCACTTGTCTCGGTATTGCGCTCTCTCCGAAAGATCTCGCTCCGAGTCGCCGTAAAACTGTTTCGCGCCCCAGCTCTTCGCATAGATCACTTCCGCGCCGTCGAACGCGGCATCGATGTCATTTGTGATCTCCACGCTGCTGTGTTTGCGCGCGGTTTCGATTAACTCCTCATCAAGCTCATAACCACGCGGATGCGCGATCACGAGATCGTGGCCCATCTGCGCCGCTGCGAGTGCGAAACTGTTCGGTACCGCCATCGGCAACGGCTTCGGATGCCAGGCCCAAGTGAGCACAACACGCTTGCGTCCTGCGCCCAGCTTTTCGCGAATCGTCATCATGTCGGCCGCCGCCTGACACGGATGATGCATCGCGGATTCGAGATTGATGATCGGAACTGAGGCATACTTCGCGAACGCGTTGAGCACGGGATCGGTCCGCTCTTCTTTCCAATTCTTCAACGCAGCGAACGTACGCACGCCGATCGCGACGCAGTATCGTTCGAGCACGCGCACAAACTCCGCGACGTGTTCGGTTTTATCGCCGTCCATCACGACGCCGTCGCGATGTTCGAGCGTCCAACTCGTACCGCCAGGTTCTAACACCACCGCATTACCGCCAAGTTCATAAATCCCGACCTGCATCGACGCGCGCGTCCGCAGGCTTGGGTTGAAGAACACAAGCGCCACGGATTTCCCCGTCAAGGGTTTGGATAAGTCGTCGCCGGCTTTAAAACGTAGAGCCGAGGAGATCAGGTGATTGAGGTCGCTGTCGAGAGTAGTTAGGAAACTCATTTTAAAG
>DASXXL010000520.1:0-5532 GCA_036503085.1 Pyrinomonadaceae bacterium
GTAATGCGGACGCGCACGCGTTGCTGGCGCTGATTCTCGATCAGCGCGGCGTTTCATCGGAAGCCGAGCGTGAGTATCAAACAGCGTTGCGGGTAAAGCCGAACCTCGTTTCAGCGTTGTCAAACTACGGCGTACTGCTCGCGCGTACGAATCGTCCGGCGGAAGCGATCGCGAAGTTTGAAGAAGTGTTGCGGCTCGACCCGAAACACGAGCGCGCGATCTTCAATCTAGGCGCGCTCTACGCCGCGCGCGGCGATTACAAACGCGCGGTGCCGTTGTTGGAACGCGCTGCGGGAACTCCGCCGTGCAAGTCGAATGGAGATCGCGCGTTGTTGCTGACGCTGGTGAATGCGTACGTTCACGTCGAGCGACGTGACGAGGCGCTGACGCTTTCGCGTTGTCTCGAAGAGATGAGCGCCGGCGATGCGCGTGCGTTGTTTACGCTCGCATTGAGTCTCGCGGAAGCGCATGAGTACGGCGAAGCGGTGCGGCTGTTTCAGCGCACGAACGATCTCCGACCGCGGACTTACGAAGTGCTCTACAATCTCGGGCTCGCGCTTTACAACCTCGATCGTTTGCCGGAAGCGAACGATGCGTTGTCGTCGGCTGCGGCGCTGAAGCCTGATGAGGCGGATCCTTATTATCGGCTCGGTTTGGTTGCATCGGCGCAGAACGAGACGAAAGCGGCGCTCACGTATTGGACCAAGGCGATCGAACTGCGACCGGTGTTTCCGGAAGCGAATTTCATGATCGGCGAAGAGCTGTTGAAGAACCGCCTCGCGGAGAAGTCGATTCCGTTTTACCAGCGGGCGTTGGACCAGAGCAAAGGCGAACTGGTTTATTACCTGCGACTCGGCGTGGCGAATGTTCGCGGGCAGCGTTATCAGCAGGCGCGGGAGATCTTCACGCGCGCGCTGGAGAAGTTTCCCGACAACGCGAACCTGTATTTTCTATTGGGCTATGCGGCGCGCGCGGAAGGGCAGTATGACCAGGCGGTCGCGGCGTTTCAAAAAGTGTTGAAGTTGCAACCTGATAATGCGGACGCGCTTTCGAATCTCGGCTACATCGCGAGCCAGCGCGGTGAGAATGTTGAAGGCGAGCGCTTGTTGCGTCGCGCGATTCAACTCGACCCGCGGAGTTTTCCGTCGTATCACGATCTCGGCCGGTTGCTGGTGAAGTTGAAGCGCTATGATGAGGCGTTGCCGTTGTTGCAGCGCGGGGTTGAGTTGAACGACAAGGATCCCGGGATACGTTATCAACTGTTTCTGGCGTATTCGCGTTTGCGGCGCAAGGATGAAGCGGAGAAAGAGTTGGCGGAGTTCAAGCGTCTCGATGAAGTGAACCGGCACGGCGCGACGCCGCTCAACACGAACACAAACATGAGCACCGGCGACGAGAGTGAGAGTTTGCCGCCACTGCCCGCAGCCGCCGCAGGCGACAGTGTCAAGCCTCGAACACCGTGAGATGGGAGTCAGAACCGTTGCCACGCGCCACTCTCACGTCAATATTCATTCTCGCCATTTCTTTTACGACGCTTGCTCAAGCGCCTTCAGTTGTTAAGGTCGATCCGCCTTCGTGGTGGGCCAATCACTCGATAAATCCAATCCGTGTTTTAATCCGTGGCAAAAACCTTTCCGGCGCCCGGGTGCGTTCTGAAAGTTCAGCCCTTCGTGTATCGGCCCTGAAGCAAAGCTCGAGTTACTTATTTATTGACCTCCGGATCAGTCCTGCAGCTAAGCCGGGCAAGTATGGTTTGGTACTGGAAACACAGAATGGCAAAACAACAATACCCTTCAATATAGAAGCGGCTCTCGATAACGATAAAAACTTTCAGGGGATAAATAGCGACGACGTGATCTACCTGATCATGATCGATAGGTTCTCTGATGGAGATCCGACAAACAACACGCCGCAAGATGCACCACCCGAAGCAAACGACCCACACAACCCGCGTGCGTTTCACGGCGGCGATCTGCGCGGCATCATCAACCACCTGCCGTACCTGAAAGATCTCGGCGTCACAGCGCTCTGGCTAACACCGTGGACCGACAACTGGAACGGCGTAAACCGTTGCGCCAAACCCTGGTGCCCAAAAACCTACTATCACGGCTATCACACGATCGATTACTACGCAGTCGAAGATCGTTTCGGCGATCTGAAGACCTTGCGCGAACTAGTCGACAAAGCGCACGCGCTCGGCTTGAAAGTCATCCAGGACCAGGTCGCGAACCACGTCGGCTCGCAGCATCCGTGGTTCAAAGATCCACCGTTGCCCAACTGGTTTCACGGCACCTTCGCTGAACATCGCTTCAACACGTTCCGCAACAGTGCGCTGCTTTCACCACACGCGAATGAGCGCGACGTGCGCGACGTTCTCGACGGCTGGTTCAGCGACGATCTGCCGGACATGAACCAGGACGAACCGGAAGTCGCCCGTTACGAAATTCAAAACGCGTTGTGGTGGGTGGGCGTCACCGGTATCGACGGCATTCGGGAGGACACGATCCAGTACATGCCGCGAACGTTCATTCGCGATCTCTCGAACGCGTTGCACCGGCAATACCCGAAGCTGTGGATGGTAGGCGAGGTGTTCGAGCGCGACGCCGCGCAGACGGCTTTCTTTATCGGCGGGCATACCGGTTGGGACGGCATCGACACGAAGCTCGATTCGGTCTTCGATTTTGCGCTCTGGAACACTTCGCTCAATGTGTTTACCGGCAAGCTGCCGGTGCAGGCCTTGCGCGATCAGTTAAAGTACGACGCGCTCTATCCTGATCCAGCGAAGCTGACGGTGCTCGCGAACAATCACGACACACCGCGTTTTCTCTCGCTCAAGAACGCGACTCTTGAACGTGCGAAGTTGCACACCGCGTTCATTCTGAGCACGCGCGGGATTCCGCAGCTTTATTACGGTGAAGAGATCGCAATGGAGGGCGGCGAAGATCCGGACAATCGCCGCGACTTCCCCGCGCGCGCTTTTGAGGCGAGCGGGCGTAATGCGAAAGAGCAGGAAATGTTTGAGTGGACACGCGCGTGGATTCGTTTGCGGCGCGAACATCCCGCGCTGCGACGCGGACGTTTGATCGATCTCATTTACGACGACAACGTTTATGTGTTCGCACGCGAGGACAAAACGGAGACGGTGATTGTCGGTATCAACCGCGGAGACAAAGACCGGAATATACTTCTGCCGTTTAGATCGATCACTCCTTTGATCGGCAATGTTTTAAGCTCGATGAACCTGAATTGGCTGACTCTTCCGGCTAACTCAGCAGTCGCTTTCAAAGCATCATGAACTTTCCGCGCGCGAGTGGGATCCTGCTTCATCCGACGTCTTTGCCGGGCGGCTTCGGTGTCGGTGATCTTGGACCAGAGGCTTACAGGTTCGTCGACTTTTTGGTGAGTGCGGGGCAGAGTTTGTGGCAAGTGCTGCCGCTTGGGCCAACGGGTTATGGAGACTCGCCCTATGCGTGTTACTCGGCGTTCGCTGGCAACACGTTGCTCATCAGTCCCGGCCTGTTGGACACAGATCTAAAGCCCGACTTGAATACGGATCGAGTCGACTACGGCGAAGCTCACAAAATAAAAGAACAACTTCTTCAGCGCGCTTATCAAAACTACAAAAAAACAACCGACACGAACCTTCGCAGCGCCTTCGAAACCTTCGCCCAACGCGAAGCGCATTGGCTTGACGATTACGCGCTCTTTCGTGCGTTGAAAGATGCACACAACGGCGTGGCCTGGAACGAGTGGGAATCAGAGCTCGTCGCACGCACGCCCGCCGCGCTCGAGCGCGCCCGCACCCAACTGCACGACGAGATCGAAGCGCAGATGTTCTACCAGTTTCTGTTCTTCGAGCAGTGGTTCGCCCTCAAGCAATACGCCAACGAACACGGCGTAAAGATCGTTGGCGATTTACCGATCTTCGTGGCCCAGGACTCGGCTGACGTTTGGACCAACCCCGATCAGTTCAAGCTCGACGAGAACGGTCGGCCGCTCGTCGTCGCCGGCGTGCCGCCCGATTACTTCAGCAGCACCGGCCAGCTCTGGGGCAATCCGCTTTACAACTGGGAGCGCATGCAAGCCGACGGCTTTGCGTGGTGGATCGAGCGGGTGCGCGCGACGTTGAAGGTCGTGGACATCGCGCGCGTGGACCACTTCCGCGGCTTCGCGGCGTGTTGGGAAATTCCGGGCGGCGATAAGACTGCCGAACGCGGGCAGTGGGTCGAAGCGCCGGGCAGAGAACTCTTCGCGGCGATTCGAGAGACGTTGGGTGAGTTGCCGATCATCGCTGAAGACCTCGGCGTGATCACGCCGGACGTTGTTGCGTTGCGTGATGAATATGGTTTTCCGGGGATGCGGATTTTGCAGTTTGGTTTCGGCGGTGATACGAAGAACATTGACTTGCCGCACAACTACGTCGCGAACGTGGTCGCTTACACCGGCACGCATGACAACGACACGACTGTCGGTTGGTTTGAGAGTGTTGCGGGTGAAGGTTCTACGCGCACCGCGGAACAGATCGAACGCGAGCGTAAGTTTTGCCTCGATTATCTGAACAGCGACGGGAAGGAGATCCATTGGGACTTCATCCGCGCGGTACTCGCGTCCGTCGCGAACACCGCAATCGTGCCCTTGCAGGACTTACTCGGCCTCGGGACCGAAGCGCGCATGAATCTGCCGAACAGCACGGAAGGAAACTGGTCGTGGCGCTATCGCGCCGGCGCGCTCACCGATGAAATCGCCGCCCGCCTCAAGAAGCTCACAACACTCTACGGCCGGCTTCTGATCTGTCTCATCTGTGTTCATCTGTGGCTCTCCGTGGCTACGGCACAAAGCCCACAGATTTTAAAAGTCGATCCGCCAAGCTGGTGGACCAGAAGTTCGCTCGATCCGATCCGTCTTTTAATCCGTGGCCGCAACCTTGCGGGCACCCAATTAAAATCCCCCTCTCCTAACCTTCGCTTGTCGAACGTTACGATCAACGCGAACTCGACCTACATCTTCGCGGACCTTCGCATCAGTCCGATGACAAAGCCCGGTAAGTATGCGTTGCTCGTCGAAACAAAGGCGGGTCGTGCTGAGGCGCCGTTTACCATTGAAGCTCCCATTGGCGTTGGTTCAGGGGCAAAGGGATTTAATCCGGATGATGTGATCTATCTGATCATGATCGATCGCTTCAGCGACGGCGATCAATCAAACAACGATCCGCCGCAATCGCGCGGGCTCTACGATCGACAGAACAAGTTCTATTACCACGGCGGCGATCTTCAGGGCGTGATCGATCGTCTTCCTTACCTAAAGGATCTCGGCGTCACCGCGATCTGGCTCACACCCTGGTACGACAACTACGATCGCCCAAACCAGATCGAGTTGAAAGAAGGCAAGCCGAGCACCGGCTTTCACGGCTACAACCCGCAGGATTTCTACGCGGTCGAAGAACACTTCGGCACGCTCGCGAAACTGAAAGAACTCGTCGCCGCCGCGCACCGCTCCGGCATCAAGGTCATCCAGGACGAGGTCGTCAATCAC
>DASXXL010000521.1:0-5383 GCA_036503085.1 Pyrinomonadaceae bacterium
TGTCTCTCGGCGGTTACAACCTCGAGTGCGCGGCCGATTGCGCCGTCGCGCTGCCGGTGCCGAAAGCTGCGAGCCGCAGGTTTGACGAATTTCCGGACATCACGCGCAACGATGAAAAAGCCCGGCTCGACAACTTCGTTATCGAGTTGCAGAACGATCCGACGTCCACGGCCTACGTGATCGTCTATCCCGGCAAGTACAGCAAGCGTGGTGAAGTGCAACAGCACGCCGCGCGCGTGGTCGATTACGCCGTCAATGCCCGCGGACTCGATCAGCATCGCATCGTGACGCTGGTCGGCCCGGCACGCGCCCAACTTTCAGTTGAGCTCTGGGTCACACCGCAAGGCGCCACGCCCCCGAATCCGTAATCAACAACCTTCTTTCCCGAACTAGCTGAACGCCGCGGCCACTCAACCGCGGCGTCGTTTTGTACATAGATTTGCGACGTTTTGCCGCTAGTCTGCGCGTTACCAAACGAAGCCCTTAAGGTCAAGAACCCGCGAAATAACAGGAGAAACACGAATGTCCCGCTTGAAATCAACTCACTGGTTTACGCTTATTTTGTTGCTGCTGGCCCTGCCGCTTTCGGCGGCGGCCCAGGACAAGAACAAAGATAAAAAAGAAAAGAAAGCGCTGACCGGTACGCCGGTGATGTGGCGCGCACCCGAAGATATTGCCCAACGCAACCTGATACTCGGCGCCGGCGGCGAAGAGATGAAACCGGATATCAGCCGCGTCACTTTTATCGAACAGAAGACCGGCGGCTACTCGACCAAGTACCGCGTGCGCGACGCCAAAGGTAACGAGTGGATCGCCAAGATCGGCAAGGAAGCGCAGCCGGACACCGCAGCCAACCGCTTGCTGTGGGCGCTCGGTTACGAAACCGAAATCGCTTACGTCATTCCGAAACTGACGATTGAAGGCAAAGGCGAGTACGAGAACGTGCGTCTTGAAGCGCGCCCGGCAGACGTCAAACGTAGCGGCAATTGGATGTGGGAAGACAATCCGTTCCTGACGACGCCCGAGTTCAAAGGGCTCAAGATCCTGATGGTCATGATCAATAACTGGGACATGAAGGACGACAACAACGAGATCCTCGCGCGGCGTGGCGACGACAGCGGCCAGGGCGAGTTGCGCTACATCATCAGCGATCTTGGTGGTTCGTTCGGCAAGACCGGCGGCGTCATTTCACGCAGCCGCAACAAGCCGTCTGACTACGTGAAGGCCGATTTCATCAAGGGCATCAAAGGCGACGTGATCGACTTCAATTACAACGGCAAGAACCAGAAGCTGTTTGAAGGAATCACGGTTGCCGATGCGGCGTGGCTCAGCAAGTGGTTGAGTCAGTTGAGTGACGAGCAGATCAAAGACGCGTTCCGCGCGGCGAACTACACGCCCGAGGAAGTCGACACACTCTCGATTGCTTTCAAAGCCCGAGCGAACGCGTTAGCGAGTTCTTCGCCAAAGAAGGCGCCCACAGTCGAAATCAAGATTTCGCATTAACGCACGACGTCGATCGCGATCAGTTGCTGCCCGGAGATCACAAATTCTGCGGGCGGCAACTCCATTTCAAACACAGGTGACAAAACGGTCGGCGTATAACCACCCGACGTGCGATCGCTGTTCAAGGTCGCGACGACCGACGGCGGCAGGTTCGGCAACTCGCTCGTGCCGATCACCGCGCCGTTCGTGATGCGAAACAGCTTCACGTACAAACGGTCTGTCTTCTTCGTCGTATTGATCGCGCGCACGAGTTGACTCAGATCCGTCGGCACAAACGCCTTCGCCGCCGATCCTTCCTGCAAAGCGCCGCCATCACCGACAAACACGAGCAACTGTCCCAACGCCGCGTCCTCCGGAATCTGTAGCGGAATGCGCTGCACGAACTGCTTGCCGGACTCGGTCCGCACGTAAGCCTGGACTTCGACCTTTTCGCCGCGCTGCACTTCAGTGCGGTCCAGAGTGATTCTTTCCAAGGTGCCGGCGTACTTCGTTTCGGACGAAGAGATGTCAAGCGTGATGCCGTCGAGTTGGACGTCGTCGAAACCGCTCGTCAAAAGCGTGCCGACCGGAGCGGCAATCGAACCGGCCGCGAGCAGCGCCGAGTTGTTGGCGGCGGAGAAGCGGCGGTCGATCTTGATCGCTTCCTGACCTTTGACGCGAATCTCGCCTTCTACCGAGATCGTCGAATCGCCAAGCGTACGTTCACTGGACGTGATCGTGTTGAAGAGAGTGATGTTCAGCAGCAACGGCGTCAAAAATGAGTCGTTGGCGATTTCGTAATTAAACGTTTCCGTGCGGTCACGGCTCGTGTGCAGATTCACCTTCACCGGAATCATCTTCGGCGTCTGGCCGAGCAAACCGAAAATTCCCGAAGCGCGATCTTGTGAAATCGAACCGACCATCCGGCCGGGCACCGCGAGCTTGAACGAGTTGTTGGCGTTCGGAATGACGGTCACGACTGACGACTCGGACATCGGCATGTCGGAAGCGCCGAGACTCAGAAACGGATGGCCGAAAGCGTAGATGCGATCGCCGTCGCGCATCGTCACCGTGCCCGCCGCGGCCAATGAATAATCGCCGCGCACGAGTTGCACCGTTATCGAACTGCCCGGCGGGAACGTGTTCGCGTTAAATTCCGCCAGCGGCGTGATCGCGGCAGCGCCGCCCACACCCGAAACCGGCAACAATCCATTCGCCATCAACTGCGGCGCAAACATCGACAACGACTCCTGCGTGATGCCGCTGAACACGAGCGGCGTAGCAATCGGCGCCATCTGCTGGCCCAACAACGGCAGCAAAGGCGAACCCGAAGAGACGGGCGCGACGAGCGACGCGCCGGCGATTGCGGGCTTCGGCAGCTCGGGTTTCCAATCGGTTGCGGCGAGTTGCGCAAACGAAACCGGGCGCGGCTCTTTTGGTTTTGGGGTGTCGTTTTGCGTGCCCTTGTTGAAGAGATCGATCATCTGCTTGATCGGCGTGATGCCGGCAATCGGTTCTTTCGCGAATGGAAAGCTGAAAGCGATCGCGCCGACGACCTTGCCGTCGATATAAACCGGTGAGCCGGACATACCCGCAAAGACGCCGGTCCGATCCACGAGCGGTCCGCTCAGCTTCGCGATGATCGCCGACTGACGTGGACCCGGAAATCCCGGCAGCACGCCGAGAATCTCCACGCCGAATTCCTGCGTGTCGCTGCCGCTGAAGACGGTGCGCGCGACTCCCTTCATGCCGGGACGAAGATCTTCGAGGGCAAAGATCTCGGGTGCGGTCGGTTTGGCGGAGGCTACCGGCTTCTGCGCGAGGGCAAGACCAGCCAACAGCAAAACTACTAAAGCGCTGAAAATAGGGGCAAATCTCTTCATGGTTGTGACTATAAACTTCGTGTTAGAAGCGGGTCAAGATAAGATGGATGGCAGCTTGCAGAAAGAAATTTCACAGCTTCAAGGCTTCATCCTCGCCGGTGGCCAGTCTCGCCGTATGGGCAGAGACAAAGCTCAGCTTCTCATTGAAGATCAGACTTTCGTCAACCGCATCGCGACCACACTCACCGAGGTCACAGACTCGGTCGCGCTCGTCAATGCGCGAGAGTCTCATCCGCGACTTCCGTCCGTACCGGATGTGTATCCGGGTTGGGGCGCCCTCGGCGGTGTTCATGCCGCACTCTCGGCGTGTACGAGCGAGTGGGCCATCGTCGTCGCGTGCGATCTGCCGTTTGTGACCGCCGAGCTGTTCAAGCATCTCGCCTCGTTGCGTACGGACCACGACGCTGTCGCGCCTTTACAATCAGACGGCCGGCCGCAACCATTAGCAGCGCTTTACCGCGTTGAGCCATGCCTCTCATGGGCCACCAAACTGATCGAGACCGGCCGTCGCCGCCCACTCGATCTGCTTGAACTCGTCAAGACGCGCTGGGTTCCATTTAGTGAGTTGACGAATCTCGCTCAGGCAGAGAGGTTTTTTGTTAACATCAACACGCCTGACGACTATGATGCGCTCACCATGCGAGACCGAGGATAATGCCGCCGCGACGAAGATTTGGTAAAAGGCTGATCAAGTCTTTGCTGCCAATCGTGCTGGTAATCGTGCTGGCAGTTGTCGCGTCTCTTTCCTACATCGTCTACTGCGTTTCGCGTCCCGCAAAGCGGCCTTACGTCGTCACGCCGGAATCGTTTTCACAGATCAGCGGCCGCGCTTTGAAAGTCACTGATGAAACCTGGACCACGCCGGACGGGCATCGCAGTCGCGGCTGGTTGATGAAAGGCGCGGAGGGCGCGCCCGCGGTGGTCCTGTTGCATCGTTATGGCGGCGATCGTTCGTGGCTCTTCAATCTCGGCGTCAAGATCAACGAGACAACGAACTTCACGATTCTCTGGCCCGACCTGCGCGGTCACGGTGTCGATCCGCCGGTGAAGTGGACGTCGCTCGGCGCGCATGAAGGTGACGACTTGCTCGCGGCGCTCGCGTTCCTGCGCACGTTGAAGTCCGAACATCAGAAGAAGCTCGTGGGTGACATGTTCGGTGTGTACGGCGTCGAGCTCGGCGCATATAGCGCGATGAAAGCGACTTATCAAGACAAACAGATCAAGGTGCTGGTGCTCGACTCTGTTCCCGGATCCGCGTCGGAACTACTCAACCATGCGATCTCTAACTGTGTCGGGATCGAGAGTGGTCTAGTGCAGAGTCTTTCGCGCACGGCGGTGAACGTTTACCTCTTCGGGAGCTTCGACAAGCGGCCTACATGTGACGTTGCTAACGGTGTGGGTGATGCGCGAGTGCTACTGCTTTCGGGCGTGGACGCCGGGTCGCTGAAGGACTCGACGGCGTCGTTACAGAAATGTTTTCCCGTTCCTAATAACGTCGAGACGCGCACGGATCTGCCGTTGAGCGGATTCAGTATGCCGTCCGCGACAGGCGAACAGGGCGAAGCCTACGACCGCATCGTCATCGACTTCTTCGATCGCAACCTGCGTTGATCTTTATGGCGTCCAGCCGAGTACGGCGGTGCGGCCGTTGTCGCCGATGACTTCTATATTCGGCGTGCCGCGGAAGTAGTCGACGTACTCGGCAGGGATGAGCACGACGATCTTCTTACCCAATGCGCGCGCGCGTTCGCGCGACACTTCATCGAATGTCAGCACTTCTCCATCCGCGTTGTAAACCACGCGATCGTACGCGTAGAACTGCGCCGAGCGATCGTCGCCAGTGCGAGCAAGCACGGGCGCCCCTGCGTAACCGCGTGCGTCCGCAACTTGCAGCAGATCTCTTACTGACTCCCGCTGCGCGTAACGCGGGGCCGCGAAGATCAAAACGACCGCGACGAAGATCAATGTCGCACCGAAGATCACGAATCGAGCAGTCGGGCCGGGGATCCAGCGCGACT
>DASXXL010000522.1:0-8489 GCA_036503085.1 Pyrinomonadaceae bacterium
GGCCGTCCCTGAAAACCTTCGGTGCTGCGGATAGTCAAACACGCACGGCCAACGATCTTTTCGGCTTACTGCAAAAACTCACGGCCGCGCGCATCGCTTCGTTGCCTTACTTTTATTTCGACTGCGGCACTGAAGATTCACCCTTAATCTTCCCATCTAATCGCGAGCTGGCTGCGCTTATGTTCGAGAAGAAAATCCCGCACGAGTTTCGCGAAATGCCCGGTGATCATTCGTGGGGTTATTGGGACCGGCAGGTCCAGGAAGTTTTGCGCATCGCGGGGCAGAAGATGCCGCGCGTGAAGTTGACGAAAGCACGAGGAGTTTGATTGCTTAACTTTGCGATTGACGCGGCGCGTGACGCCGGCGGTTTGTTGATGCAACGCCTCGGCGTGGCAAAGGTTACGAACAAGGGCGACATCGATCTCGTCACTGAAGCCGACCTCGCTTCCGAAAACCTGATCATCGAGCGCATTCGTTCTTACTATCCGCAGCACGGCATTCTGGCGGAAGAGTCGGGCGAAGCGGAACTGTCCGGCGATAAGAGGAGCGAGTGGAAGTGGATCATCGATCCGCTCGACGGCACGACGAATTACGCGCACAGCTATCCGTGCTTTTGTGTGTCGATCGCGCTGGAACACGCGGGCGTGCTCGACGTCGGCGTCGTTTACGATCCGGTGCGTGATGAGATGTTTGCTGCTGAACGTGGCAACGGCGCGACGCTCAACGATCGCAAGATCACGGTTTCGTCAGTTGAAGAGTTGAAGGATGCGATGGTTTGCACGGGCTTTCCCTACAACGTGCGCGAGCGGGCCGACTTCACGCGCGACTTCGCAAACTTCACGATGGCGGCGCAGGCTGTGAGGCGCGACGGCTCGGCGGCTTTAGATCTTGCTTACGTTGCGTGCGGCAGGTTTGACGGATTTTGGGAAGACGGTTTGAGTCCGTGGGACATCGCGGCGGGAAAGATCCTGATCGAAGAAGCGCGCGGCAGGGTTAGTAACTTCGAAAATCAACCGCTAAGCATTTACACGAAGCGTGTGTTGGCGAGTAACGGACTCGTGCACGACTCCATGTTGAGAGTACTTAAACAGGGATTTTAAAGAGCAGATTCGATCAGCTTCGCGAGTCGTTCGCTTTCGCGCCGCGCAAACGCGCGCGTCTCTTCGTTAGCCGGTTGCTGCGGGTGTTGTAGCGGGTGATAGTGGACCGACACTTTGCGGCAACGAGGAACACGCCAGCCGCGCGGCCACACACGGTTCCCGCCTTTGATCGTCACCGGCAGGATCGGCACGTTTGCTTCCAATGCGAGTCGCACCGCGCCCGCTTTGAAACGTTCTAACGAACCACTCGCAGTACTGCGGCCGCCTTCCGGAAAAATCACCACCGCGCCGCCTTCGCGCAGCCATTGCAACGAACGCCTGATCGCCGACGGGTCGCTGCCTTCGAGCGTAAGCGGCCACGCTCCCAGCCAGATGAGACACTGACCAACGACCGGCCAGCGAAACGCGTCGCTCCACGCGAGATAACGAATCGGACGTTTTATTTGTAACGAAAGCCAGAACGGATCGAGATACGTTTGATGGTTCGCGGCGATGATTACGCCGCCGCATTCGGGCACGTTCTCCTGCCCGCTGAATTCGATCTTCCACAACACGCGGCTGAGACCTCCGACCATCGGGCGCAACAGTTCGAGCACCCACTGCGGCAACATCGGTCCGATGCTGCTTGCGCGCGGAGCCTCCTTCTTTGCCGGCAAGGTCCCCGTGTTGTTCAAGTCGTCTGAGCCCAAGGTAAAGAAGTCTACAACGGCCATTGCCGATCGATGAACTCGACGTGAATGCGCGAGATGCCGTCCGCGCCTGTAGTGCGCGACCGAACCGCTGCGTAAGCGGTCACGCCATACTGTGCGCTCGTGAGTCGAATAAAACGTCCGACGGGAATCTCGAGCGTCGTAAAGAGCGTCGCGCCTCGTTCACTAATATCTTCGCTTACTGTTTGTTCACTCGCACTAACGGCCGCATTTAGGTCGAGCACTTCAACACACATGTCAACGGCGATGTTGTGGCGCGTATGCCCGCGCTGGTCACCCGAGCTCGGTCCCAGCTCGTTAATAGTCGCGAGTGCTTGAGCGGCCGTGTTCGCTATGTCGTAACGCTTCCACGGCTCGGTTTCATAACTCGCGGGCGCGCGTTTGCCGATAAACGCAACGCCGACTTCAAACGCAGGTCCTTTGTTGGTGATCTTGCCCTTGAGGTACCGCACGATACCCCAGATTCTATATTGATCTTCAACGTGATCAAACACGCGCAGTTGGCGCGGCATGGGAATCGTCATGTGCAGCAGCCGGCCGCGCTCGGTCGGTCGCTTCAAAGTAAAACCCGCGCCGAACGGCGTCACGTTCAGCAGACGCGTCATTTCAGTCCACTCGAAATCGAGCGTTTCACGGCCGCGGACACGCACGGGAAGTTGCAGCGCGAGCCGTTCTCGAATGCGTTTCCAGTTTCGTTCCTGAGTCATCTGATGAGGCGGCCAAAAATAATTTACGCGAGCTGGAGCGGGATGGGCTCGCGTACGACGTCGTAACTAATCTGCTGGTCGGGAAAGGAATCGTTCAGCCGTTGCTGGACCACGCGAATGGCGAGGTCCGTGTTGTCGATACCCACCCAATGACGATTCAAACCTTGCGCAGCGACGATCGACGTACCGCTGCCTCAAAACGGATCGAGCACGAGTTGTCCTTCGTTGCTGCTGGTTTCGATGATGCGTTCCAACAGCGCTTGCGGCTTCTGTGTCGGATAGAGTTGCTTCACCGGCGGGACGCGGCCGATGTCCCAAACGTCGTCGAGGCGAACACCTTCCGACTCCTGATCAGACAACTCAGAAGGTCGACGGGCGCCGTCGCCATCATAGCCCGAGATAATCTTTGCGGTCCCAAAGCGTTTCAGCGTTGAAGCGGCACGGGCCATGTACTGCTGGTTGAAGACACGCTCGTGGCTGCCGCTCTTCGAATAAAACAAGATCACATCGTGGTTGCGTTGAAACGTGTACTTACCTGACGGCCACTTGCGATAATGCCAGACGATCTCGTTGAGAAAATTTTGCGGGCCGAAGATCGCGTCCATTAACAACTTCAGATAATGCCCCGCCGTCGAATCGCAGTGCAGGTAGATGCTTCCCGCAGGCTTCAACACACGCTGAAGCTCGACAAGACGCGGCGCCATCATCGAGAGGTAAGCGAGCATCTCATTCTCGCCCAGCGCCATTCTGAACGCCTTCATGACGAGAGAAACTTCGCCGCCGCGAGCGACAGTCTCGGCAAAAGAAGCCGCTGACGGTGCGTTCCATACCCACGTGTCGCTGAAAGCTTTCATGTTCGCGACGTTGTAATCCTGATTACTTTTGAACGGCGGATCGAGATAAACGAGGTCGACACTTTCTTCGCGCACGTAGTCGCTCAGAACCGTGAGGTTGTCGCCAAAATAGAGGGTGTTTTTCACGATCTGGGTGCTCGCCAAAACCACTCAAAAAAGGCTAAAATAAAGGCTCTTGATGATGAACCGTCCTCGTTTTTCCGCCCAAAAATCGAAGCGAAAAAAGACTCGCGGATTATACTGGAAAGGGTATTAGATGGAAACAACTGCTGACCGCAATCACATAAATATTGAAGACGAAATGCGGCGGTCGTATCTCGACTACGCGATGTCCGTGATCATCGGCCGCGCACTGCCCGACGTGCGCGACGGCCTCAAGCCCGTGCACCGGCGCGTGCTCTGGGCCATGCACGAACTCGGCAATACTTACAACAAGGCTTACAAGAAATCGGCACGCATCGTCGGCGATGTGATCGGTAAGTATCATCCACACGGCGACATGCCTGTCTACGACACGATCGTGCGCCTGGCCCAGGATTTCTCGATGCGTTATCCGCTCGTCGACGGCCAGGGAAACTTCGGTTCGGTTGACGGCGACGCGGCTGCGGCAATGCGTTACACGGAGATCCGCATGGCGCGCCTCGCGAACGAGCTCCTCGCGGATATCGAAAAAGAAACAGTTACTTTCCAGCCAAACTACGACGAATCACTCAGCGAACCAACAGTTTTACCGACGCGCGTGCCGAATCTTTTGATCAACGGATCTGACGGCATCGCGGTCGGCATGGCGACGAAGATTCCGCCACACAACCTGACCGAGATTCTCAACGCAACGCTCGCGCTTTTGAAAGATCCGGAAATGAAAGTCGAAGACCTGACCAAGATCGTCACCGGTCCCGACTTTCCCACCGGCGGTTTTATCTACGGTCGCGAAGAGATCAGGAAGTCGTACATCGAAGGCCGCGGCGTGCTGCAACTGCGCGCGCGCGCGGGCATCGATCGCATTGGTCGCGGCGCACAGGAACGCGACGCGATCGTGATCACGGAGATTCCGTTCCAGGTCAACAAAGCACGCTTGCTCGAGCGCATCGCCGAGCTCGTCAACGAAAAGAAACTGGACGGCATCGCAGACATGCGTGACGAGTCGGACCGCACGGGCATGCGCATCGTTGTCGAGTTGAAACGCGACGCGGTGCCGCAAGTGGTGCTCAACAAGCTCTACAAACTCACGCCGATGCAGTCGTCGTTCGGCGTTATCAATCTCGCGATCGTAAACGGCCAGCCGCGCGTGCTGAACCTCAAGCAGATGCTCGAAGCGTTTATCGAGTTTCGCCGCGAGGTCGTGCGCAAACGCACGGAATACGAGCTGCGCAAAGCGAAAGCGCGCGCGCACATTCTCGAAGGACTCACGAAAGCGATCGACGCGCTCGATTACATCGTCACGCTGATTCGTAACTCGCGTTCGGTTGACGAAGCGCGCCAGTGGTTACAAGGCCAACTGGCAACGACGAGCGAAGTGAAGACGTGGAAAGGCGTGCCGTCAGACGTTCAACTCAAAACATATCTCGCGCGCGTGCAGAAGACGATGGAGACGCTCGCGTTTTCGGAGATTCAGGCGCAGGCGATTCTAGATTTGCAGTTGCGCCGGCTGTCAGCGCTCGAACGACAGAAGATCATCGATGAATATGAAGGCATCATCAAGCTGATTGCCGAGCTCGAAGAGATTCTCAGCAACGAGCGTTCGCTGCGCCGCGTGATCGGCAAGGAATTGGAAGAGGTCAAGAAAGAGTTTGGCGACGAGCGGCGGACGGAGATCGTCGATGAAGGCGTCGAGCTTTCAATCGAAGATCTGATCGCCGATGAAGACGTGGCGATTACCGTCACGAACAGCGGCTACATCAAGCGCACGCCCGTCACAACGTATTCGCGCCAGGGGCGCGGCGGCAAGGGACGTTTCGGCGCGGCCGCGAAGAACGGCGATTTCGTCGAGCATCTTTTCATCGCGTCGACGCACGCGTACCTGATGATCTTCACGGACGACGGCATGGTCTACAAGATCAAGGTCCACGAAGTGCCGGATGCGGCGGCGTCAGCGCGCGGCAAAGCGGTGGTGAATCTCATCAACATTCCGAGCGATCGCAAGCTCGCGGGCGTCGTGCCGGTGCGCGAGTTTGCCGAAGGTCGTTACGTGGTGATGGTCACGCGCAAGGGCGTGATCAAGAAGACGTCGCTCGCGGAGTTTCAGAACATTCGCAGCAACGGGATCATCGCGATCAATGTCGATGAAGGCGATTGTTTGCTCGACGTGATTTTGACTGACGGCACGAAGCGCATCTTCATCGCCACGCACAACGGGCTCGCGATTCGTTTCGACGAGAAGAATGCGCGGCCAATGGGACGTGCGACGCGCGGGACGCGCGGGATCGAGTTGCGGCAGGATGATTACGTGGTTTCGGTTTGCGCGGTGTCGGCGGAGGATCGCGAGCGGATGTTGTCTGTGTCCGAGCAGGGATACGGGAAGCAGACGCCGATCACGACTTATCGTTTGCAGGCGCGTGGCGGCAAAGGCGTCATCAATATGAAAACGACCGACAAGACCGGGAAGGTAGTGGCGGTGTTTCCGGTTGAAGACGAGTCGGAGATCATGATCATCACGCAGCAGGGCAAACTGATTCGTCTCGAAGCGGCTGACATTCGTAAGACCGGTCGCAGCGCGCAGGGCGTGCGGCTGATCAAGACTGACGCGGGCGACAAAGTGACGAGCGCGTCGCTTGTTGAAGCTGACGAGGAAACCGAAGAAGCACCCGCGAGTTAGCCAGAGAAACCCATCCGCAGATTACGCAGAAGAATCTGTGTAATCTGTGGATGGCTCTTGCACCCACGTCTCGCCGTCGGCGTAGACTTCCTTTTTCCAGATCGGAACGGTGCGTTTGAGTTCGCGAATGGCCCATTCGCAGGCCTCGAACGCTGCCTTCCGGTGCGGGGCGCTAACGCTGATTACGACGCTTGTTTCGCCGATCTCGAGTTTGCCGGTGCGGTGGACGATACCGATGTGCGCGATGTCGAAACGTTTGTGTGCTTCGGCGCCGAGACGCTGCATTTCTGAGAGCGCCATTGGGTCGTACGCTTCGTAAACCAGGTACTCGGTTCGTTTACCTTTGGTCCATTCGCGGGCGAAGCCGTCGAGTGTGACGGTGGCGCCGCACTCGGGTAACACGACGCGACGCGCGACTGAGCCGACGTCGATCGGCTCTGTTGTAAGTTCGAAGAAGTCGTGGTTGCCACCGCTAACTGGCGGAAAGATCGCCAGCTCATCGTTGTCTTTCAATTCAGTTTCCTGTGTCGCGTATTCCTGATTTACGGCAAACAATAGCGAACGGCCGAAGCGTTCGAGCGCTGGGTATTTGTTGACGAGTTGTTGAAAGGCGTGCGCTACAGTCGTCGGTCCATCAGTTGTAAGACTCAGTGACAGGAGATTTTTATCGACGACCTCGCGCGCCGCGCCAAAGAAAAGTACATTAATTTTAAATACGGACCCGCTCACTCGATCTCGATCTTTCGTCCACTGTGTCCATTGCCCTTCGCGAGTTCGTGGATGCGTGCGCGCTCTTCGTAACCTTTCACCGCCAGCGACAGCATCACACGCAAGCGCTCCAAACGCTCAAACGTCGAACGCAGCTCCAGCATCTCCTGCTTTACGTCCGCTTCGATCTCCATCGCCGCCGCCACGAGAAATGACAAACGCTGCGGCTCGGTATCGGAAATATCCGGCAAGCTCGTGCGTTCGTCATTGATCGTGCGCACTGCATCCGCGATGCGCGTGAACGCCTCCGCCACTTCCTTCGTTGGGCCAGCGAGTGTCGCTTCATCCTCGTCGTTGTCTTCGAAGTAACTGATCCTCGCCACGAGGTAAGGATCGCCACGCTCGACATACGACTCAATCCGAAAACGCACCACACCCAACGCCAGGATGTTCGAACGCCCATCCGCGAAACCTTGCGTCTCGGTTACTTCAGCGACACACCCAACATGGCCCGCCGGCGGGACCGCATTCGTCTCCGTCGAGGGATCGAAGTAAGCAACACCAAACAGATTGTTCGTGATGCGAATGTCGTTGAGCATCTGCCGATAACGCGGCTCGAAGATGTGCAGCGGCAACGGCACACTCGGAAACAAGACGACGGGTAACGGAAACACCGGCAGTTCGGTGACCCCGCGCACTTTATCCATGGCTTCACTCATTAGTCCGCCGATTATGGCAGATTACGTGCTTTAAAAAAATGCAGCCCCCGCAAGCGTAAGGGAGACGCTGCGGGGGCCTTCGAGCACACCGTGCGATGAAGAGGGGTTTCATCTCCGGTGTATGACGGACGCCTGAGTGGGTAGGGTCCGGATCTTTCAAAGAATGTGAGCGAATAACTCCAGCCGGTGAACCGGTATCAATTTGCAAATGCTGGCGAGCATGTCTTCGATTTTGAACGGCTTCGCGAAGAACCCGTCCGCGCCGGCCGCCATACAAGCTTCACGTACGTCGGACGTGCTGTTGGAACTCATGATCAGGACCTTTGAGTGGGTCAAATGGCCTTTGATGTAGGTCAACAAACGCATCCCGCTTGCGGGGGAGTCGCGCTCCGGCGGCATCTGCAAATCAAGGATCGAAACATCCGGCTTGTAAAAAGTCGCACGACGAATAGCGGTTTGGAGGTCGTTCGCCGTTATTACGTCGTATTCCTCACACAGTGTCCAATACAGTTGCTGAGTGATGACGGAGTCATCATCAACAATCAAAATCCTGGGCTTCATTAAAGCTCGATCTCCTACCTCGGTCGGTCGTGTACTGAGCAAAGCTCGTTCCCAAGGGAGACTGTTGTAGATCTACGCGTATTTCGAAGATGAAGCGGCGCGACTGTTCACGGTAGGTGACAAACGGGGCAGTGAGGCGTCTACTATCGGCAACACTTACTCTTCTCTGTGTCTCTGTGCCTTGTATGTTGAGTCAGCAAGTTATAGCTTGCATCGGGTGTGACAGATCGTTTGTGTCATGGTCGTGTAAAGACCGTCGCAGAGCTTGGGTCGACACACCCTTTTTCCAAACTAGCCCGAACAGTTGCCGGGGCG
>DASXXL010000523.1:0-3945 GCA_036503085.1 Pyrinomonadaceae bacterium
ATCGTTTCTTCCCGAAGGCGAATGAGAATGCGGATTGGGAGGGAATGCTCCGCGAATTTCATGCGACGATCTTCGAAGAGATGGACTACGTGCGTGAGGGCCGGAACGCTGACAGGTTCCGTTACAACTTCCGCACGTGGCGCGCGATTCGAGTGCCGAAGATTTACTGGACGCACACGAACACACGCGTGCTGACACTCGACTTTATTCGCGGTACGAAGGTAGTTGACCTCGAAGGACTGCGAGCGAATCGTATATCGCCGGTTAAGGTCAACCGGATGCTGATTCGCACGTATCTCAAGCAGTTACTCGAAGACGGCTTCTTCCACGCCGATCCGCATCCCGGCAATCTGCTCGTGATGGACAGCGGACATCTCGCGTTCTTCGATTTCGGCATGGTCGGAAGGATTACTCCGAAGCTGCAGTCGCAGATGATCGACGCGTTCTTCCACGTCGTCGCGCGTGATGTGCAGGGCCTCGGCCAGGACATCATCAACCTCAACTTCCTCAAGCCCGGCGTCGATCCGGAAACGGTGCGGCCGGTGGTCGAGAGTCTGTTCACTCACTATCTCAACTTGAAACTCGGCGAAGTGAACTTCAAAGAGCTCACTTACGATCTTGCGGAAGTGATTTACGAGTATCCGTTCCGGCTGCCGTCGAACTTCACCTACATCATGCGCGCGTTGATGACGCTCGAAGGCATCGGTGTCGTCACCGATCCCGGTTTCAGCTTCTTCGAGACGGCCAAACCTTACGCGCGCGAGTTCATGCTACGGCGCGAAGGCAAGGCGCTGCGCAAGCTGATCATCGACAAACTTACTGGTCGTGAGAACGGCGAGAATCGGATTGCCTGGTCGCGAGTGTGGAAGCTGACGAAGATGGCGGCGCGGATGTACCTGGAGCAGCAGTAGCCGCCTGCCTGGCCGCCAAAACAAAACTCACAACCGCAATAAAGAGAAACAGCACTAACAGCACGAGTGGTTGTTTCAAGGTGGGGTCCCCCTCCGAGTGCGTTCGGAGCGAGAAACTAGTCGAGAGTTTTTGTTTTTTTATGTCGAGTGACCACGAAAAAATCCCCTTTCTTCTAAGTCACGCTAGGGCGACGAAGAAGAAAGGGGGATTTTGGAGGCCCCTTCCTTGGGAGCCTTGGGGATTCTCCAGAGTCTTACCGGCTGACCTTCTCGCCGTTAGTCGGCACGGTGCCGAGCCGTTCGCGGAAAAGGTTCAGGAGAAGTAAGGTCCCCAGGCCACCACCGCCTTCCGCGCCGCTGCCACTCGCCATCACATCCGGAGTAATACGAACGCCCTTCTCGCCGATGACTTTGAGCGTTTCCACGAGGGCGACGCCTTGCGGTCCGAGGGCGTTGACCTGTTCGCGATAAGCCACGCCTTGCGCCTCGCCCATGAGCCGCACTTTCTCGGCTTCGGCGCGACCCGTCTGCTGAATGTAGTGGGCCTCGCCCTCGCCTTCGGCTTTGCGCTGTTCGGCGCGTTTGCCCGCGATCTCGACACCGACCGTCGCGGCCATGAGGTCTTTCTGGTTGTCGGCCTGCGACTTCGTCTTCTCGAGTTGAATGCGCTTCTCCTCGGCTTCGCGCTGAGCGTTGTACATGTTCTGCCGCTGCTCCGCGAGAATCTTCTCGGTCTGCGTCTTCATCAACTCTTCCGGCAGGTGAATGTGGCAGATGAGCACGTTGACGACGTCGACGTGATATTTCAGCAGGTGCGCGCGCACGCGGGCTTCCGCGCGTTCCTGTTCCTCGTGCCGGTTCTGCAAGTAAGCCATTGCCGACGACTCAGACGCCTGGTTGCGGAAGATCGAGTCGATGAGCGGGTGCATCACGTTTTGAATCAACCGTTCGATGCCGCCAATCTTCGCCACCATGAACGGCGCGTCTTCCGGCTTCACACGGAACACGACGCGTACTTCCAATTGCATCGTGAAACCGTCTTTCGAGATCACTTCGAACGGATTGAACGTGTTCGCTACCTCGCCCGCCGTCCATTCGACCGTCTGGTTCGTCGTCGGAATCACGATCGGGCTGATCGCGAGCGTGTTGACGTAGTAACGGCCTGGGCCAACCACCGTCTCTTGAATGCCGCGATAACCTTCGGGCACGACATAAGCTTCGTGCGCGCCTTCGTCGAGACGACGATCCGCGGGATCGCCCGTCATCAGATCGGCTTTGATCTCTTCGACCGTGCGTTTGTCGTCGATCATGTCGAGCCGCGCGGCCGATTGCTCCGCCTGCTCGCGTTCTTCGCGTTCCATTCTTTGCCGGACCTTCGCCGCCATCTCGCGTCTCACTTCGTCTGACGGATCCTTGCCGACGTTTGAAACAACCACCGCGACTTCGCCCGGTTTGATCTCCTTCGCTGTTTCCGGAATAACTTTGAACAGCAGCGGATTGATATAGTAAGTGCCCGGAAGCAGGATGTCTTTTTGTGGACCACGCTGGCCGCCGTTGCCGATGAATTCGTGACCGTCCTGGAAGTTGTCGTGTCCCGCGGTTGATTCAGCGACGTAGTCGCGCGGGTTGAGCGGCGCGCCATCGAGTGCTTCGACGAGACCGATGCCGTTTTCGTTGATTACCGTCGCGTCGAAGAGTCGGACCATGAAAAGACCTGGCTTGGTCTCAGAACCGCCTTCAACCGATCCCGACTGCGTCAGGATGCGATAGACACCGGGCGTAAGAATGTCGACTTGCGGTCCTTTTTGTCCGCCCGCAGCGATGAACTGTTCGGCGTCCTGAAAGTTGCGATGGTTCGTGATTGCTTTACCAAGCAAGCGGCCGGGATCGAGCGGATCGCCGTCAGCCGCGGTAATGACACCGACTTTGCCTTGCGGTATCAGCGTCGCTTTCGCTACTGAAACACGGAAGAGATACGGGTGAATGGGCCACAGTCCCGGCGGCAACGTGCGCAACTGAATGCCTTTCACGCCGCCTTGTTTGATGAACGCGATCGGATCTTGGAAGTTGTTATGCGCGTTCTGCGCGCGGTCAGGCGCGAAGATGCGGCCCGAAGGCATCGGTTCACCGTCGACTGCTTCGATGATGCCGAGCTCGTCTGATCCGATCTCGATCAGCGGCACTTTGCGCACCACTCGTTCAAACGGAAACTTGATCAGGTGCAAGCCGGGTTTGAGTACATCGGCCTGAATGCCGACTTCGCCTTCGGTAGCGACGACGCGTCCCGGCGGCATCTTCGCGCCGACGTACCGTCGCTCTTTGATCGCGATTTCGCGCGCACCGACGTTGACGAAGATGCGCTTGACGATGATGAGGAACACAATCAGTAAGAACAAGACGCCGAAAACGATCAGCGCGGTCGATGTGATGTCTATGTTTTCCATTCGTATTTCTCTTTCAATCAACTGTGGGCAGTTGATTATTGGGGGTTGATGTTAGCGCTTTCGAGTTCACGCTTCGCTCGCGAAAGCGTGCGCTTCAGAATGAACCCGGCGCCTGAACTGCGTGTGCGAGATGAAAGAAGCCAGTATTCGCTGTTAAGTAAGTTGTGGAGTTCTGCCGCCGACAGGTCGGGAAGTTTTCCTTCCTGCCAGGCATTGAGCGCCAGCTCGACTGCGTTGTTGTAAGTTTCGGCATCGTCGGTGCCGGCCGCGAGATGCAACATGTTAGCGGTTGAAGTTCTGTCAGGAGCTGCTTGCCAACGCTCGCTGAACTCCTGGGCGGCTGCTCGTTTCGCTTCGCCTTCGTCGTGCTCGTGAATCGCGGGCTGCTCTGCTGATAGCGGCTGTTCTGCTGGTAACTGCTCTTCTGGCGCTTCTGTGAGCAGCGCTGGCTCGTCGTTAGCAAACAGGCTGGTTACAGGTGGCGACGGCAGTTCGGCGGTTTCCGTTTTGTGCGCCGGCTTTTGCCAGAAGTAGATGGCTATCGCGATTAAACCTAAGACGAGAACCGAAGTAATGAGAAAGGTGACCAT
>DASXXL010000524.1:0-2281 GCA_036503085.1 Pyrinomonadaceae bacterium
AGTGCGCGCTGCCGACGCGACCGCTCTTGTCGTCGCGCGCGGCTGCTCTCACTTGATAAAGCCCTGGCGGCAGTGTCGCCGGATAGGTGTAGGTGATGTCGGTGTGGTAAGTCTGCGCGGCCTCGGCGCTGGGCGCGGTGGTAACGATACGCTCGAGAAAACTCGCTTTCGGATTTCCTTTTTCGTCGAAGTAGACACCGGTGAGATCGACGGTCGCCTGGATCTTTCCGTTGGGTTGTTCGCCGAAGGTAAGAAACTCACCCGGGAGTTGGACGGACGTTGAAACGGTCGGTCCTTTCTCCGGCACGTCGTAATAATCAACGCTCATCAGAATCGGCAACTCGCGTTGCGGATACGCGGCGCCGATCGTCTGCCGCAACTTCGCGGGCACTGTCTTACTTGGACCAGCCTGTTCCCCTGCCTTCTTATCCTTCTCAGCGGCAGCGGTGGTCGACGGTGGATCAATGTCAAAGAAACCTTTGCGAACTCGAACCGTCAGATCCGGCCGGCCGATGAGTTTGACTTCGAGCTGGCGAAAACGTTTCTGCTTTTGCGCCTCGGCGTCGGGCTTCCACGCCAACAGATAATAAGTCGAAGTCTCCTTGATGGCGGGCGCGAGTCCCTGGACCAGATCGTTGGTGTTGAATAACGCTTTGCCGCCTGTGTCGACGGCCAGTGCATTCATACCATCCTGCGAGGCACTGATCTCTCCATGTGTCGCGCGCGCGAGTTGGCCGTTAACGTCGAAAGCTCCTTCGTAGCTGGCGTCTTGCAGCGTCGCGATGAGACCGCGCGTATCCATCGAGTAGATCACGACGCCGCTCTTCGCCGCGGCATTGGTGATGCTGCGCAAACGCGTGCGTGTGTCGGCGCGCTGGTTCTCGATAAAAAAGCCACCGGAAAGAAGAAACACAACCTTACGACCGGGAAGCGGCTGCGCCGACTTAACCAACGATTCGAGGCCCGCGAGTGTGTTAGTGTTGAAATACCCGGCTTGCGACTCAATCGCGCTCGCCCGACCATGCACGACCGCCTGTGCGGTGTCGCGCGACATGCCCGGATTGAGCCGCAGGGTTTCAGTCACAAAAAAATCGAAGGTGCTGCGGTCACCTCCATTGATCAGAATAGCGTCATACTCGCCCATCGGCGGATGGTCGGAATCTCTCGCCGAATAGTTCCGCACCGAGAGACGTTCGAGCGCTTTGTGCAACACCATCCGGTCGTTAGTGAGTTGCTGCAGAAAACCGATCTGGCCGGTCGCGGACGCGATCGCGACCTGATCGTTTTGGCCCATCTGCTTCTCGATGAACGTGGAGATCAGTTTTCGCGCGGCCTGCATGCCGGGCAGGTCCATGTGGAAATCGTCGATGTAAAAGAAGACGATGCGGCCGCGATCGAGTGGCGCCGGACGTTTCAGGTTGATCGTCGAGTTACCGCGCGCGGCGGCGAGTTGGCTCTCTTCATTACTGCCGGCCGTGATCATTTCGAAGCCCTCGATCTGGCGCGGCTTGCCGTCGATGCGCAGTTCGAAGTTTTCTCTGGTCAGGTTGTTGACGAAGTGGCCCTGCTTGTCGAACACCATCACGTCGGTCTGGACGAGTTCAGTGTAAACGCGTACAACGTCGTCCGAAGGTTTAGCCGGCGGCGGCGTTGGTTGGTTCGTCTGCGCGGCGGCCACGGAACAGGCACACAAAGCGGCACACAGCGAGAGTGTCAGTCTGGTGATCAGGGACTGTTTGAGGCGGGCGAACATAAACAGGTACCGAGCTACAAACTACCGGGGTGACGTGGCTACAACTATGTCCCAAGTGTGCGGTTTGTGGCAATCGAAAACTCAAGTTTGATAGGCTGCGGAGCAAGGATCCTGATACATGGCCACGGATATAACCGTACAACTCGATCGCATCAGCAAGAGTTTCGGCGATTTTACCGCCGTGAAAGAACTCAGCCTGACTGTGCGCGCCGGGCGCGTCTTCGGACTGCTCGGCCCGAACGGCGCGGGCAAGACGACGACGATCCGCATGATCGTCAACATCACCGCGCCCGACACCGGCACGATCAAACTCTTCGGCGGCACGATCAATCCCGAACTCCAGAATCGGATCGGCTACCTGCCCGAAGAACGCGGCCTTTATCGACGCATGAAAATCGCGGATCAACTGCGCTTCTTCGCGGAGTTGAAGAACGTGCGCGGCAAAGACGTCGATCGCAAGATCGACGAGTGGCTCGCGCGCGTGAAGCTGCCGGAGTGGAAACACAAACGCTCGATGGAGCTGTCGAA
>DASXXL010000525.1:0-2905 GCA_036503085.1 Pyrinomonadaceae bacterium
GTCCGAGCAGAGCGTTCTGGCCAAGCGGCGAACGGTCAAACATCTGCCACAGCCAGATCATCGGTTTGCGTTCCGCGTAACGTTTGGCGTCGATGTCAGTGTAGTACTCGGGTTCGGTGGTAACGTTTCGCGGATCGAGCGTATGAAACGCGGCGCGTGCGGCTAACGGCAGATCGTCCGTCCTATCTCGCGAACAGCCAAAGTAAATCTCGCACAACGTGTCGCGCACGACGTCGTTCGGATCGGTGCGCCCGTCTGTCAGCGACTTTTGTAGTTCGGTTAGAAAACTATCGTAGTCCTGTTCTGCCAGGGCTTGTGCAGACAATTGGCGGTAAGTCATAAGCGTGGAAGTCGAGTCAAAGTATCACAGGTTTTAGCCACAGCGAAACACGTTCTGAAGTAAGCCAACTTGCCTGACCTCTATTAGACCGCTAGGATGCGCTGCTTATGAAGCGTCTTCGTCTGCTTTTGGTTTTGCTACTGCTGGCGATCTTACTGATTGGCGCGTGGCTGTGGTTTGGCGTGCCGAGCAAGGTCGACCTCGCCGACTACGCGCCGGCGGATTCGCTCGTCTATGTGGAATTCAACAGCCTCGCTGACGTGGCGCGTGCGATTCAACAGACGGACGCCTGGAAAGCCGCCGCGCCGATCACGCATAGCAAACCTGCGAACGAGAATCGACTATTCACCGCCGCCGCGCGCGCCGGTATTGGACCAATCGAGAGCGTGCTATTTGCGCGTACGCAAGTGGCGCTCGTAGTAGTCGGTCTGAACACGATTGAAGAAGACCAGACGTTGAGATTGCGTCCGGAGATCGCGCTGATTGCCGAGACGCATACGTCGCGCTGGCGCACGAAGCCGGTGATGATGGACGTTGTCCGACGCCTGACGAACTACACGTACGGAGCGTCGCAGTGTGTTGGACGAAGCGGCGATAGCGATCGTTTTGAGTGTTCCCTGCCGGGTGGCGATCGGAAACTGATTGGCGTCATTCAGGGCACGGCGATCATTTTGGCGAACAGCGATACAGCGCTCGCGAGTTGTCTTGATGTTCGCAAAGGCACGCGTCCGAGCCTTCGCACCGACAGCGAATTTGCCGGGGTGCGATCGAGCGTCGTGACACCGCAGTCGCTGGGGTTTGGTTATGTTTCGTCGGCTAATTCGGCGAAGCTGTTTTCGTGGGCGGCGCCTTTGTTTACGGGTCTCGCTGCGGTGGACCAACAGATGCAACAGCTCATGGCTACGAGCGCGGGAAAGATCTTGCGCGGACTTGCTTGGACCGCGACGCCGTCGAACGGCGGCATTGAAGATCGTTTTCTCTTTTCGCTTGAGCCGAGTGTGGTGTCGCGCTTGCAACCGGCTTTTCAAAGAGTTGAGCACGGTGACGACTTTTGGAAAATTGTGCCGGGTAACGTTCAGTCGTTGACGATCTATCGCAGCAGCAACCTGCTGGAAGCGTGGAACGCCCTCAATTCCACAGTGTCGCAAAAGCTCGATGCAGTGCCGGCAGTGTTGTTCGGTTCGATATTGAAATCGAGTCTCGCGATTTACGGCATCAGCGATCCTATGGAGGCACTCTACGCGTTGAGTCCACCGGTAGTGACCATGAGAGCATCCGCGGAGGCCGAGGGATCTGTTCTGATTGGACGTACGACTCAGGAGGTGTTCGCGGTCGGATCGCTGGAGCGCCATCTTTCGCAGAGCAACAAAGTGCAGATCGTTTATGGGTGGAAGGTTGATCCGGATTTGGGAAAGGAGTTCATGGCCGTGTTTGCAGACGATCACGCGATCATCGGCAAGACTGAAAACGTGCGGGCGTATTTGCTGACGCTGCAAAACGGCCAGGCGGCGGTGACTGAAGCGAAGCAGAAGATGCAGCAAGCCGAGCGTGAAAGCAACGCGGCGATCATCACCTACGCGAATGACGAAGCGCGTTTGACGAGCTTCATTTCGACGCTGTTGCTGTTGCAGGGACGACGTCTTTCGAATGATGATCTGGTCCAGTTACAGAACACGCTCCGCTCGAGTTTCGCCGCGACGGAGACGCGCTTGAGCGCGAGCGGCATCGAGCGCAAGACGCATTCTGCATTTGGGCAGTTCGGCACGTTGGCCGCGCTGCTGCAACCTAATCCTCAAAATTCAGTCGGACACCAATGAGAAGTCAATCACAGTTGCCTTCCCTGCTACTCGGCACGCGCAACGCGGGGAAAGTGCGTGAGATCGAAACCATTCTCGGCGACATTCCTTGGCAGCTTCGTTCACTAAACGAATTCCCACACATCGGCGCCGCCGCCGAGACCGCGCCGACTTACGCCGACAACGCGATTGCGAAAGCACAGTTCTACGCGCGTGAGACTGGACTCTACGCCCTTGCGGATGACTCAGGTCTGGAAGTCGAAGCACTCAACGGCGCGCCCGGAGTTTTCTCCGCGCGTTACGCAGGTGAAGGGGCTACAGATGCCGATCGGCGCGCGTTGCTGCTCTCAGAACTCGCGCGCGTTTCGGAACTCGCGCGCGTAGCTGACGTGAATGCACGTGACCTCGTCACCGGTATGCATGGCGTTGATGTGAACCGTCGTGCTCGCTTTATCTGTGTAGTCGCGGTCGCAATGCCGGACGGCACTGTGCTGAACACTTCGGACGGCGTGTGCGAAGGCACGATAATCTTCGAAGAACGCGGCACAAACGGCTTCGGCTACGATCCACTCTTCGTTCCCGACGGCTTCGATCAAACCTTCGCCGAACTAAACGACTCAATCAAGAACCGCATCAGCCACCGCGCCCGCGCGCTTTGGAAAACGCGCGAGTTCCTCACCTCTAACCTCAGCGCTGCTTGACCATCTACCAAGCGGCTCTTAGAATGCGTCATCTTCGGGGCGTAGCACAGCCTGGTAGTGCGCTCGGT
>DASXXL010000526.1:0-6551 GCA_036503085.1 Pyrinomonadaceae bacterium
GTTTGCCGATTCGCTCGCGCGCCAGCTCTACGCCGAGATCGCCTCGATCGAAGAACAACACGTCACGCAGTATGAGTCGATGATCGATCCGAACGAGTCGCCGCTCGAGAAGTGGCTGCTACACGAAGCGATGGAGGTTTACAACTATTACAGTTGCATGCAGTACGAAACCAATCCACGCATCAAGCAGATTTGGGAACGGTTCTGCGACTACGAGCTCGGTCACCTGCACATGGTGATGGATCTGATTAAACAGGTCGAGAACCGCGATCCCGCCGAGTTGCTGCCGCAAACTCTTCCGGAACCCATCGAGTTCGAAAGCCATCGTCAATTCGTACGCGAAACGTTGAATGCGGAAGTCGATGTGCGAGCGGCCGGGACCGAGTTCATCAACAAAGATGAAGAAGGGGAGCGCGCGCCGTTGTCGCTCGCTTATCGCGAACAGATGAACTCTGAGGGTTCGCCGTCGGAAACCATCGCGGCCGGATATACGTGGACGCCGGGAACGGAATTGGTTGAACGCAAGAGTGTATTCGCTAAAGGAGCAGGAGCATGAAAGGCACAGCAGCAAAAATGACAGGTAATCGCACGGGCATGCAAACCTCGCCCGAGCTCGCGGAAGAGTTGATGGAAGGAGCCAACAGCGCGGAGCCGAGCTCCGAGGGCGGGGTGGAAGTCATCGCCGAATACAAGGCCGAATACATCACCGAGGGTTTTCCGGTCGGCTCGATGCCGATGATGCCGGCGTCGGAAGAAGAAATAGCGGACGAAGATGAAGCGAGCATGGCGGTGTTGTTGGACAAGCTGAGCGAGCGCCTCGCCTTCGAACGTATGGGCGTGCGTCTCTACGAAGCGTTGTTCAATAAATGCGAGGCTCTGGGTGAAACGTTACCCGGTCCCACACTCGAAGAAATACAGGAGATCGGCAGCGAGGAGTTGGATCACTTTATTTTGATCAACGACACGATTGCGGGACTCGGGGGCGATCCGACAGTGGAGAGTCCTTGCGCGGACGTCATCGGCGTCGCGTCGATGGGCATCATGCAAGTGTTGACCGATCCGCGCACGACGATACCGCAGTGCCTGTCGGCGATGCTCACGGCGGAACTCACCGACAACGCCGGTTGGGAACTGCTGATCGAGCTCGCCGAGAGTCTCGGCTACGACGAAATGAAGACCGAGTTTGAGACGTGCCTGCAACACGAGGAGCGTCACTTGCAGAACGTTCGCAACTGGCTATCGGATTGCGTTCTCGAAAGCGCACAAGTTTGAAATTTACAAAGGGAGAAAACGAATGAGTACATCAATGGGTCAGACCGGAATGGGCGCCAGCCAAGCCACCAGCGGCGGCGGTAGCCAGAGTCAGATGAGTGGACAAGGACAGAGCAGCAGCCATATGCAGAGTGGCAGCCACAACGAAGGTTCAGTCGCGCGGACGATCGAACAGCAAACGGCGAAACTTCCCTCCGACACGTTTCTCTGGGCGGCCGTCGGGTCGATGGGCGCGTCAGCGTTGCTGCGCATAATGGGAAAGAAACACGCGAGTTTGTTTGTCGGTGACTGGGTCGCGCCGTTCTTGCTGTTCGGTGTTTACAACAAGATCGTGAAGCTGCACGGCTCGGATCGTCACGAAGCACATCCGGGACACTGAAGCGAAAGACAGTAAGCGAAAAGGCGGCTCGTGAGGGCCGCCTTTGTGCTATCCGGAAATGAATTCGCCGAGTTTTCCATTCAGGTAAACAGCCCGATTGGAAAGCGAGGTGGAAACATGGAATCGCTCACTACTGTAAATCGCGCTTCGGATACCGCTGCGCTCGCTCCCGCGCCGAATGGCCTCCAGCGACCCGACTACGCGCTCTTGTTCTTCGATCACTTGTTCAGCGAATATGTGGCGCTCAAACACACAATTACCGATCAAAATACACTTGCTTTGCTCGACTCCCTTCACCAGAAGCGGACTAACGGCGAGCTGACCTGGAGCGACATCTACACATTCGATCTCGCGCTGATTGACCAGCGTCCGCTGGAGCACCTGATCAGAAAGGCTTACGACGCCCGGGCGCGTTATCGGGCCATCGCCGGGCAAAAGGAGTTTGACGAATACCTCGCCTCCAAGCCGCCGGATCTGACGACGATCATCATCGCGTCCGACAACCAGCCCGCTCCGCCCGGAGGAGTAAACGCGCCTCCCAATCCGCCAGCCGGCCTCCAGCAACCCGCCGATGTAATTCAACGGCTCTTGCGAGCAGACATCAGGTATCTGCTAAGCAAGTTTTATCTCTACTACGCAATGTTGCCGATGCGTGAAGGTCTGAGAGAGTACCTCACTACGCGAGCAGTACGAATGACCAAATGGATCCTCGGCATCATCCTGCTACTGATCGCAATCAGTTTCGGCGGCAGCACACTCTTGAGACACTTCAAGGTGAACGGAGAATTCTTTGACGCAATCAGCGACCTGATGGGAGCTTTTGGTCCAATGATCGGTTCGGTTGCGCTCGCCGGCGTCATCGGCGGATGCATCAGCATGTTGCAACGCATTCAAAGCGCGCCCAGCGAAGGCGATGCGCTCTTCAATCTCGCGGCGCTTACAGTTGGATGGCGCGGCCTCTCCCTTTCACCGCTCTACGGTGGAATCTTCGCATCCGTGCTGTTCATCCTCTTTGCCGCGGGTCTACTTAAAGGAGCTGCATTCCCGGCGATCGAAACGAGTCTCGACTCCGCTCAAACGCAGGCCGCGCCCGCAGAAAAGCCGAAACCACCGGATCAAACTAAACCCACAGTCCCGACGTCAAACGTGCTATTTCAAACTACCGCGTTACTCGAAGAGCCTAAAAAGCCCGATCAAACAACGACCAACCCCAGTACCGATCAGGCGAAGAACAGATCGGAAGGGACGGAGAAATCGAATGTGCTGAGGATCAAAGACTTTCTCAAAGGAACTGGGCCGAAAGACGGCGTGTCTTTCGCCTTGCTCATGATCTGGTCGTTCATTGCCGGCTTCGCCGAACGACTCGTGCCCGACACGCTAAACCGCATGGTCGCGAAGAACCAGGCGCTGCAGGGAGTGAACAGTTAAGACAGAAAACCCACCACAGATTACACGGATGAACACGGATCAGATCTTATCCGTGTCATCCGTGTTCATCTGTGGCTAAAACTGCCCTCAGTGGATCATCTCGCCATTGCCGTTGGCGCCGGTCTTCAACACGACCTTGATGCAGCCGTCCTCCTTGTTCTTGAACAGGTCGTAAGCCTTCGGCGCGTCCTCGAGGTTCATCGTGTGAGTCACGACGAAGCTCGGATCGATATCGCCGTTCTCGATCAACTCCAACAGCGGCCGCGTGTAGCGCTGCACGTGCGCCTGACCGCTCTTGATCGTGATCGATCGTTGCATCAACGAACCGAGCGGAAACTTGTCCACGAACCCACCGTAAACGCCGATCACAGAAACAGTGCCGCCGTTACGACAACACATGATCGCTTCGCGCAAAGCTATCGGCCGATCCGTTTCCAGCATCATCGCCTGCTTCAAACGGTCGTAAGCGAACACCGCCATCGGTCCGTGCGCCTCCATGCCGACGTCGTCGATGCAGCCGTCAGGGCCACGTCCACCGGTCATATCCATCAACGCTTCGTACACGTTCTGCTCTTCGTAATTGATCGTCTCGGCGCCGCCCTCTTGAGCCATCTGCAAACGCTCCGGCACTTGATCGATCGCGATCACGCGTTCCGCGCCCAACAAGAACGCACTGCGAATCGAGAATTGTCCGACCGGTCCACAACCCCAGATCGCGATCGTGTCGCCCGGCTGGATGTCACACATCTCCGCGCCCATGTAACCGGTCGGAAAGATGTCAGACAAAAACAGCACCTGCTCATCGGTCAAATGATCCGGTACCTTGATCGGCCCCACGTCCGCGAACGGCACTCGCGCGTACTCCGCTTGTCCGCCGGCGAAACCTCCGGTCAGATGTGAGTAACCAAAGATTCCCGCGCCCGAATGGCCAAACATCTTCTCGGCCATCCACGCGTTTGGATTCGAGTTCTCGCAAAGCGAATACATCTCGTCCTGACAGAAGAAACAGTTGCCGCACGCGATCGGAAACGGCACCACGACGCGGTCGCCAATCTTCAGATTCGTAACTTCGCGTCCGACCTCAACGACCTCACCCATGAACTCATGACCGAGCACGTCGCCGCGCTGCATTGTCGGAATGAAGCCGTTGTACATGTGCAAGTCTGATCCGCAAATCGCCGTCGACGAGATCTTCACGATCGCATCGCGCTGGTTCAGAATCTGCGGCTCGGGCACGTCTTCAACGCTGAGACTGGTCTTGCCGTACCAACAATTCGCTTTCATTACATCAGCCCCCCTTCTACACGATCGCGTTGTCGATAGTTCGTGCCCGTTTGACTGGGCAACGACTCCATCGATTCCGCCTTCTCGAGGTCACTGACGTCTGCGGGACGCGCCGGACGCTGTGATAAATAACCCGTGCCCATGAGCGTCGCGTCCGAAACGACGACTTCACCGATTTCCATTACCTGTTTGAAGCGACGCAGATCGTCGTCGAGTTGTTGCTCCGGCTCTTCGCCAAACAACTTCGCGACTGTCGCGCCGATCACGCCCGCCGGCGGGTTGTATTGAATGTTGACCTTGACGATGGTGCCGCGGTTGCCGGGCGCTGTTTGAAAACGCACTGCGCCCGCGTTGTCAACGTCGGAGCCTTCGAGCGAACGCCACGTGATCACTTCACCGGGAACATCAGCGACGAGCGTCGCTTCCCATTCCACGTTCGAGCCCGCCGGTCCCTTCGCGACCCAACGCGAACGACCGTCGCCGCGGTCCTCCACCGACTCGAGATGTTTCATGAAACGGGGAAGGTTCTCGAAGTTGCGCCAGAAGTTGTAAACCTCTTCGGGCGCGCGATTCACAATGCAGCTCGCTTTGGCGTGTACGCCCTGGCTGCCGTTCGTGCTGAGCTGTTTGGCGGCAATGAGATCCAGAGCGGTGACTGCCGCGACGTTCGCCGTGGCAAACGCCGCGAGACCTTTACTGGTGCTCGGCGACGCGAACGCTTTGCCGAGAGTCGCGAGATCGAGCGCATCGCCCGCGACGCGCGACCACATACCCGCGGCTGGATTTTTCTGACTGAAGATCATGACGCCCGCTGCGATTTCGCGCAGGCCGTACACTCGTATCAAACCCGTGTGTGCGTTTGAAACACCGCAAATTTTTGCGATGGCTTTGGGAGCGAGCAGTTCGGTCAGGCCGAGTCCGATACTGAACCAGCCGAGTCCTCTGGCGAGCTTTTTCGCGCTCGACTTTGGCAGGCCGGGTTGCGCTCGTTCCGCGGCGTAAGTTCTACCATCAAAATATTCTTCTGCTGTGGCCATAAATGGATCCCCCTTGGAACTTGATCTAGCTAGATTTGTTGTTTGTTCTCGGGGTAGGCAGACAAACCCTATGCCTGAAACTATCTGCGTAATCTGCGGATGGCTTTACTTCAACACGGCGGCTTGGGCGCTGAGATTGAGGAGATGCCAGCGTTGAAAGGTGTTGATGGTTTCGCTGGGCATCACCCGGACGAATGCGGTTTTTAAGTAGAGCTGTTCCGGTGACGGCCACTGTAGCCGCACGATCGGATTGAACGAGGGCGGCGCGGCCGCGGATGATGACGAGGCGGGCGTCGCGGAAGCTGGAGTAGCAGATGTGTGCGACGCGTTTGCGTTCTCATTTGATTTCTTCGTCGCGCTCTTCTCTTCGTACGCCACCGAGGCAGCGATCAACTGTTGGCTAAGCGGAATGCGTCCCTGCGTCGGCGTCTTTCCACCGGCATCGTAAATCGCAACATCAGTATCAAACGCGGTCGCGATCTTCGAAGCATCCGGACACCAAACGGGCAGCGCATCAGTCAAGCCATCGTCGAGCAAACGTTCGCTTCCATCAGGCGCGATCAAACGCGGCCTGCCCGCCGGCAACTTGTATTGCTTCTCGCGCGTGTTCCACTCTTCTTCCGTACACGCCAGCGCCGCCATCGCGTGACTGTCCGGTGCCCAAACAAAGTAGAAAAAGATCAAACCCTCGCGCATCGTGAGGGGCTTGAGATCGTAACCGTCGCGGTTACAAATGTAGATCTGCTCCGTGTAGAAACTCTGCACCGGAGCAAACAGCGGCGCGACGCTCGGCGAAGCAGTCGGCGCCGGCGTAACGTCCGGTTCGGGTTGAAACGTCGGCGTCGGACTCGGGCTCGGCACTTCGTGCCGGTGGGCGATGAAGTTTATGTAACGACCATCAGGCGACCACGCGACCGTTTCCGGAAATACACACGAGATGTCGGGCGGCACGAGGTTGCGAATGAACTCGCCCTCCGAACTGAACAGATCGATGCGAAAAGCGGAAGGCGGTTCGTTCTCGGTGCCGTATAGCGCGAGCAGACGTTTGCCATCCGGCGAAGCGACGGTACGCAACAACGCATCATCCGGGCGTTTCGCGGCGAAGTAGTTCGCGACGTTGATGTCTTTGTCAGCAATGTCGTCGTTCGCGA
>DASXXL010000527.1:0-3629 GCA_036503085.1 Pyrinomonadaceae bacterium
GATCAGCAGAACAGCGGTTTGCAGGAGTCGCTCAGTTACGATCGCGACACGGCCGCGCGGCTCGGTATCACGCCGCAGTTGATCGACACGACGCTCTACGATGCGTTCGGACAGCGGCAGGTCTCGACGATGTACACGCAGTTGAACCAGTACCACGTCGTGATGGAAGTCGCGCCGGAGTTTTGGCAGAGTCCGGAGGGTTTGAAGGAGATCTATTTGCGTCCGGCTGTTGGATCAGGGATTAAAAGGGTCGTGCCGTTGAGTGCAGTGGCGAAGTATGGACCAGCGACTGCACCGCTCGCGGTCAATCATCAGGGCCAATTTCCCGCCGTCACGTTCTCGTTCAATCTCGCGCCGGGCGAAGCGCTCAACGACGCGATCAAAGCCATCAATGACGCCGAACAAACCGCCGGCGTGCCCGCGACGATTCACGGCAGCTTCTCGGGAACGGCACAGGCGTTTCAATCTTCGCTCGCCAGCGAACCGCTGCTGATCGCCGCGGCGTTGCTCGCGGTGTACATCGTGCTCGGAATTCTTTACGAGAGTTACATCCATCCGATCACGATCCTGTCGACGTTGCCGTCAGCGGGCGTCGGCGCAGTGCTCGCGCTGCTAATCACGCACACCGATCTGAGTCTGATCGCTTTGATCGGCATCATCCTGCTGATCGGCATCGTGAAGAAGAACGCAATCATGATGATCGACTTCGCGCTCGCCGCCGAACGCGGTGAAGGGAAGAGCTCGCGCGACGCGATCTTCCAGGCGTGTCTGCTCAGGTTTCGTCCGATCCTGATGACGACGATGGCCGCCGTGCTCGGCGCGTTGCCGTTGGCGCTCGGAACGGGCACGGGTTCGGAGCTGCGCCGCCCGCTGGGCATCTCGATCATCGGCGGCTTGATCGTGAGCCAGATGCTGACGCTGTTTACGACGCCCGTGGTTTATCTGTATCTCGATCGTTTGCGGAATGTCGGAGTGAGGAAATGGGTTACCAACTTAAGATTGCGGCCATCACGTTAATCGCGCTCGCGCTGTTCAAGTCGTGCGACAAGGCGCCGAAGTACGCCAAGCCAGGCGTAGCAACGCCGCCGGCGTTCAAGGAAATCTCACCCGACATGTTCAAGGAAACGAAGGACTGGAAGTTTGCGCATCCGAACGACGCGGAGATTCGCGGCAAGTGGTGGGAGATGTTCGGCGATGCGAAGCTCAACGCGCTCGAAGAACAGGTCAACATTTCGAACCAGAACATAGCCGCGGCTGACGCAAACTTCCGCGCGGCGCGTGCGATTATCAGAGAATCGCGCGCCGATTACTTTCCGACGGTCACGACCAGCCCATCGATCGCGGTGTCGCGGCAGTCGGCGGCGAACACACGCTCAAACATTTCGCCGGGACGCATGATAACGAATTATACGCTGCCGTTTGATGCGACGTGGGAACCGGATCTGTGGGGACGCGTGCGCAACACCGTCAGGGCGAACACCGCTGAAGCGCAAGCGAGTGCCGCCGACGTGCAGAACGTTCGTTTGAGTGTCGAAGCCGAGCTCGCTTTTGATTACTACCAGCTTCGCTCGAACGATGCGGAAAAGCGTCTGCTCGATGCGACGATCGCGGCTTTCCAACAGCAGTTGGAATTAACGCGCGTGCGTCTGCAAACGGGCATCGCGTCTGATGAAGACGTGGCCCAGGCCGAAACGCAGTTGGAAACAACGCAGGCGCAAGCCACCGATCTCGGCATTCAACGCGCCCAACTCGAGCACGCGATCGCGTTGTTGACAGGCCAACCGGCTTCGACGTTCTCGCTGCCTGCGGAAACTCAAGCTGAACAACCACCGGGAATTCCCGTGGGCGTGCCGTCGCAATTGCTCGAACGCCGGCCGGATATCGCAGCCGCGGAACGGCGCGTTGCGGAAGCAAACGCGGAGATCGGAGTGACGAAAGCCGCGTTCTTTCCGTCGTTGGTGTTGAGTGGCACCGCGGGGTTGGAAAGCACTTCTATCGCGAGCTGGTTCACGTGGCCGGCGCGGTTCTTTTCGCTTGGTCCAACACTGAGCCAGACGTTGTTTGACAAAGGCCGGCGCGCAGCCGTGACGGAAGTCGCACGCGCTGATTACGACGCGACCGTGGCGACTTATCGGCAGACTGTGCTGACTGCGTTTCAGGAAGTTGAAGACAATCTCGCGGCGTTGCGAATTTTGCAGCAGGAAGTCGATCAGCAGAACACGGCGGTCGCGTCAGCACAGCGTGCGTTGCAACTCGCGACCGATCGTTACAAATCCGGGATCGACAGTTATCTCAACGTGATCACCGCACAGGCCACGCTCCTTTCGAATCAACGCAGCGCAGTGAATTTGCAGATGCAGCAGATGACGGCCAGTGTGGAACTGATCAAAGCCCTCGGCGGTGGTTGGAACGACACGCAACTCCCAACACCCAAAGAGCTAACCCAAAAACAACCGGCGCACCCGCAGCCCTCACCAACACCCACGACGCACTGAACCTCGCGTGATTCTGTGTGGCCTTTTTACCGGCGGTAGAAAGAAAGCCTCAACGTGGACCACGGCGTTTGGCGCGCGACTGCGTCACGGCCGGTGTTTAGGGCGTAAGTGAGTGAAACGTCTGTGGTCCATTGCGTGGCATGGCAATTCCAAGCTGACGACGCGGGTTCCAAAAACCAATGAATACGGATGCCAAGAACGAATTAGTAGAGGAGAAGTCATGAGAAGGATTTACACCGCGATCGTTGCAACAGCCTTTCTGGCGTTGGCGATCACCGCGCCCGCGCGCGCACAACTTCCGGGTACTGCGATGCGCGCGAACATTCCGTTTGACTTCATCGTGAACGGAAAAACGCTTCCCGCGGGTAATTACGAAGTCAAACGAATCAACGACGAACCGGAAGGTTTGATTATTCGCAGCGTCGACAACAAACACGATCACGCTGTGTTTGAGACGGAGTCGATGCAGCAGAATGGAATGCCGCGCCACGATCAGATCGTGTTCGATCGCTACGGCGACACCTACTTCCTTTCGGAAGTGCTGACCGGCGGCATGGAAACAGCTCGGCGGCTGGCGCCGACGCGCGCTGAACGAGAGCTCAAGCGTGAGACACAGATGGCCAGCAACAACGCGCAGCCGCAGACCGTGAGCATCGCGTTGTACTAAACAAATTTCACTTTCGCGGGGGCGACGTAGTCAAACTCTCGCGCTGGCGGCGACCAGGAGGGGCAGGGTCTCCAGGTCGCCGCCAAAATCTTTTTACTCACTTCTGTTTTCCAAACGAGATGTCACGGCACGACTTCGAAGCTCGTGCTGTCGGAAACAAGCATTGGACCATCACAACACGCGAGCCGGCGTTGGATCGTCAGTACATACTTTCCCGGTGGCAGAGGATCGTACCAGGGCTCGCCTTCGCCCGTGTCCGGATCGTCGGAGAGTACGAACCAATCCACGAGCTTTGATTCGTTCGGTTTGAGCAGTATCGCCTCGGGCAGGTTCTCTTTTTCGCAGATATGGTTTTCTTGCGCACTCAGGCGCGCGGCGGATTGCCACTTCATGTACGGTACCGGCTGGCCGTCTCTCGTGAGCCGCGGAACGTTCTGGTAAATGTCCGACGAGATACAAGCGAAAAC
>DASXXL010000528.1:0-5397 GCA_036503085.1 Pyrinomonadaceae bacterium
AGCCTCAAGCCATCGCACATTATTCTGAGTGGGCAGAGTCATCCCTGGGATCAGTACGCGCCCGAGTCGTTGGCGGGCGTGTTTGATGTGATCAAGCGAGCAAGTCAGCCGATACTCGGCGTCTGTGGCGGACATCAGCAAATTGCGCTCGCGCACGGGGCGGAGGTTGGCTTGATGGAGCGGCTCGAACCCGGTGAAGGCTACGCGGGCGCGAAGCGCGAGCGCGGCTTTTTCCCGATCGAGAACACGGGCGAAGGTTTGTTCAAAGGACTGCCTTCGACCGTAACCGTTTGGCATTCGCACTGTGACGAAGTGAAGCAGTTGCCGGACGGATTTCGCTGCACGGCTTCAAACGAAACCTGCGCAATTCAGGCGATGCAAGAGAAAGGACGCCGTGTTTACGGCGTGCAGTTTCATCCCGAATTGTTTGACGAACACCATCCCGAGGGCCGCCAGATCGTCGAAAACTTCCTCGCCCTGTAGCCTTCCTGCAATGTAAATACAATCTCCCGTTTGTTCGCTTTTGGTGGATTAATTCACGGAATTAACACGCTGCGGCTGGACTCACCCAGATCCGTGTGCTAGGTTCTTTCCCGGAACAACGAGCTTAATGCTCGTTTTTTCTTTTAGAGAACAAGGTACTCTCGGCGCACCGCATCAAGGATGCAAGCCCCCAACCTCGGCTGACGTCAATAGACTCCTAGAGCCAGGGGACGAGTCATAGGAAAGAACGGACTCGCGCAGGACGCTGAGAGATAGGCAATAACTCGGTAGGAGACCCGAATTTGAAAGTCTATTCAATCTTCAGCGGAAGCGCGTTGATCGCTGCTGCGCTTCTGACCAGCTCTTTGCTGTTTTCCACCCGTACTCTCTCCGCGGAGACTCTATCTTCGCCGGAGACGCCGCAAACCCAACAACAAGTCGCAACTAAATCAACCGCCGAAGCGGCCGCGCCCGTTGCCGTCGAACTGCCTTCGAATGGTGATATTGGCGAACGTATCGCGAGTGAAGAAGCTTACGTCGTAGCGCCGGCACCGTACGTCGCTACCGCGTACAGTCTGCGCGGGCGAACCGCGAGCGGACAGATGGTTTCGAAAGGCATCATTGCTGCGGACCCGCGGTTTCTGCCATTGGGCTCGCGCGTCAGACTTCAGGCCGGCGCTTACAGTGGTGAGTATGTTGTGGCAGATACCGGCAGCATGGTTCGCGGACGACGAATCGACATCTGGACGCCGACCGCGCGCGAAGCGATGCGTTTCGGCCGCCGGCTTGTGAAGCTCACTGTGTTGAGTCTGCCCGGCCGCCGTCGCGCCGTCAGAACTTAATCCCACTCCACATAATTGTTGAGCAGACTTGCGTGGTAAGATTCGCGCAAATGTCTGCTGAACAGATCCCGCTGGCGGAGCCACTCGTCCAAGTGCGACGAGGAGGTATTACCGAGTCGCGCCATCGCGGCCACATCGTCGTGGTTGAACCTGATGGAAATGTGGTTGCGCAGTTAGGCGTGCCCGAGACCGTCACCTTTCTGCGTTCTTCCGCGAAACCGTTTCAAGCGCTGCCGCTGCTCGTTTCCGGCGCGGCTGGCGCGTTTGGTTTTACCGATCGCGAAGTAGCGATGGCGTGCGCTTCACACAACGGCGAACCGATTCACACCGAGCTCGTGGCCTCGATGTTGAAGAAAATCGGTTTAGGATCTGAAGCGTTGAAGTGTGGCATTCACGAGCCATACAGCGTCGAAGTCGCACAGCAGCTTCGCGAGCGCGGTGAAGCGCCGAACGTGCTGCAGAACAACTGCTCTGGCAAACACGCGGGCATGCTGGCGACCGCAGTCCACCTCGGTGCGCCGACCGAAACTTACATCAAGCCCGAACACCCGGTTCAGCTTGCAATCGGAAAATCCATCGCGCAGTTTTCAGGTGTGGCCGTCGAGGATCTCGCAGTCGGCATTGACGGCTGTGCAGTTCCGGTTTTCGGCATAACCGTGAAAGCGATGGCGCTGGCCTACGCGCGTCTCATCGCCCCACCGCCGGATTTTGATGAAGCGACGCGTAACGCTTGCAGTCGAATCGTGCGCGTGATGAGCTCGTATCCGGAGTTGATAGGCGGCACTACCGATCGGCTCGACACGGAGATCATGCGTGCTGCGCCCGGCCGTTTGATTTCAAAAGTCGGCGCGGAAGGCGTCTACACCGCAGGCGTGCTGCCGAACGAAAGATGGCCGCGAGGTTTGGGCGTCGCTCTGAAAATCGAAGACGGTGATGACAAACGCGCCCGGCCCACGGTCGTGATCGAAGCTTTGCGCCAACTCGGCGTACTGCACGACGATTCGCTCGAAGCTGTGGCGCGTTACGCGTTCTTCCCCATACTCAACCGCCCCGGCGAACTCGTTGGCGAAGTACGCGCACACTTTGAATTAAAACAACCAGGACACTAAAACCATGACACCGGAATTACGCGCGCTCTTTCCCATCACGAAGAGCACGGTCTACCTCAATCACGCCGCGGTCTCGCCGCTGCCGACGCCGACCCTCGAGGCCGTTGAAGGCCAACTCAGAGATGTTCACGAAAACGGCTCGCTCAATTATCCGAGCTGGATGGGCGTGAAGGAACAAGCACGCGGGCTGCTGGCCCGAATGCTCGGCGCGCGGCCGGAACAGGTCGCGTTTTTGCGCAACACTTCGGACGCCTTCTCCAGCGTCGCGAACGGTTTGGAATGGAAGGCGGGCGACAACATCGTCACGTTTCGCCGTGAGTTTCCGTCCAACGTTTATGCGTGGCAGCGTGTTCGCGATGCGTTCGGTGTTGAACTGCGAATGTGCGAAGAGCGCGACGGACGAGTCGATCTCGACGAACTCGAAAGCCTGGTCGACGACCACACAGGCCTGGTGACGATTACTCAGGTTCAGTATGCGTCAGGATTTCGCGCGGACTTGGAACGTCTCGGCCGCGCCGCACGACGCCACGAGGCGTTGCTGATCGTAGATGTAGTTCAGTCGTTGGGCGTCCTCCCGATAAACGTGGAGTCGGAATTGGTCGATGTCGCGGCCGGCGTCAGTCACAAATGGCTGCTCAGTCCCGAAGGCGTCGGTTACCTGTATCTCTCGGACCGCGCGCGCCAACGAATTCAGCCCACGCTCGTCGGCTGGATCAGCGTTCCAAATCCCGAGGACTATCAGAATTTCGAACAGGACTGGAACCCCGGCGCACTCGCGTGGGAATCAGGCACCGGTCCTGCGGCGCTTATTTATGGTTTGAAAGCCAGCCTCGAACTGCTGCATCAATACGGGCCGGAGCGTATCGCGAGCTATCTCGAAGAACTCACCGATCATCTGTGTGAGCGTCTGCAAACGACGCCTTACGACGTGGTCGGCCCGCGGACGCCGCGCGAGAAATCGCAGATCGTTTGTATTCGACCGAAGAACGGTATGCCGGCGATAGGCCTTTACGCTCACCTCAAACAACGAAACATCATTACCGCGCCAAGAGGTGATCGCCTTCGGATCGCCCCGCATCTCTACAACACGCACGCAGAGATCGATCAACTCGTCGACGCGTTACCTTGAGCGAGCGATTATCGTGCGGTTGTACGGTGCGTGTTGTACTGAACGTGTACGAATCTATCATTCAATCCTTCTCATCCGCGTGCAGCCCAAACCCAAACACTTGCAAAAGCGCTGTTCGGGACAACTGAGGCGAGTTGGCACGGTCATTGCCAAAGAGGAGACAGAACAAGAAGGGTAGATAAGGGTAAATCGGGTCAGGCTCAGAAAACTGCGGTGAGTGGAGGCTTTGGGGGAGGCATCCTCTCACAGAATTGACAAGCAAGCGTTAGGCTCTTTTGGGGGAACGGAGCGGCGTTTGTGACGCAGTAGAAGAGCAATAATAGCGGTGCTGCTGATTGTCGTCTTGACGGGGCTTGGGGGAGCCCCCCAAGAAAAATCAGCAGCCCGCATTTGTTTATGGCCTAATTTTTTTGAGAGTGAGCGAACGCGTTTCAGGGGTTCTTACTCACGATGATTGCTGAGGTCGGTCGTCATCTCATCCAGGTTCAGCCGCAACATCCCGCCCGCATCTGAATAAGCCGTAACAGCCTTCTGCTGTGAACGCCGATAACTGAACAACAGTCCGCCAATCAAACCGCCGATTCCCAAACACGCCAGCGCCGCATAGCCAGAAGCCTTCAGCACGGCGACCAGTACGCCCAACGTCGTGTCGACGTAACGTTCCTGGGCTTGCCGCAGGATGTTTGGATTGTCGCCGAGCCACGAAACCACCTGTTCGTATTTCACTTGGTCGATGAGCTGGTTCGCGGTCTGCGCGTCGGGTGCGTCGAAGACGAACACGCAGTAATTGCCGACGCGGCGATACGCAGTGGGCGCGGGTTGGCCAAAATCCCAGAGTTCGTGAATCCGGGCGATGATTCGTTGGTCGTTGTCGGACGCGAGTTGCGGCGTATTGAATTCGGCGATGAGAACTTTGCTTGAGCCGGTGGTGGCGAATGCAGCGTCGGCGTTGCCGTCTCCCTGGACTGCCGTGAGCACCGGCTGCTGCGGCGCGAGCGATGTCAGCGTCGTGAAACTGTTCAGATAAACCGCGTTCTTCTGTGCTTCATCGGGATTCGGCAGATGTTTGATCAGGACCGGGATGTCTCCCTCACCCTTATCGATCTTATCGGCCAACGACTGCGCCAAGTCATGAAGATTACTCGAGCCAGGCGCGCTCTTTAGACTCGTTACCGTTACGAAGTACACGCCTTTGAAAAAAGCGACTTGATCCTTGCTGGAAAATCCGGCCGTGCCGACTTCGTTTCCAATCTCAACTCGATCGGTGGCACGCGCCGCGGCCGCCGCGAGACTCAGCGCCTCGTATGCCTTCGAGTCCGACTGTAGCTGGACCGTCTTTACAGCGAAACGCTCGCCGTTCGCGGCGACGTACTCGGCCTGATCTCCATCGAACTTCACCGGCTTAAACTTCCCGGTCTCCGCGGGCAAAGCGAACAAAAGTATTGCTGAAATTAGTACCTTAAAAAACACGACTTCAGTTTAATGCCAGCGTCTCAGTTCACGCAAAAGAAGGTCGGCGTAGTGTCTCGGATTGCTGATGTTGTGCATCACGATCGAACCGCCGATCTCGCTCGCGTTGTCGACGATAATGTCGCCGAAACCTAGGATGCGCTGCGGGATGCTCGCGGACACGGTCACGTCCTGCACCTTGCTCAAGGGAATGTTGCGCGTGGTGCGGGCGATCAGGCCGGTGTCGATCTGGAGTTTTGCGTCGGTGACTGTGTAACGAAGCATGTTGCGGCGTAGGTGGTAGTAGCCGGGAATCAGCAGCAAAGCGAGCGCGAGCGGGATCGAGATCGAGGCCGGTACGCTGAGACTCGCCAGCAGAAAAACG
>DASXXL010000529.1:0-2506 GCA_036503085.1 Pyrinomonadaceae bacterium
AGCCATGGAAGGAACGGTCGTGTGTCCACGTTCACTCATCAATCTTCCGCATGAACTAACTCGGTCGGTTCAGCTTTACGCCCGACCTCTTTACGCAACAGCCAAAACTGACTCACACAATTCGTAAGCGCATAAGCGCTCATCGTCGCCGCGAGTCCGATCAAGCCAAACTTAAAGAACGCCCAGACCTTGATCGGAATGTACAAAGTATAGAGCAGAGTGGAAAGCTTTGTCGGCGTTTTCGTGTTGCCCATCCCATAAAACGCGCCGGCTGTCGCCTGCACCAGTGCGCCGCCAACCAACATTCCACCGAGCGCGATCATCGTCAACCACAGCGTGTGCAGATTGCCTGGTCCAATCCCGGCCTCGGCCCCAAAGAATCGCAGCACCGGCGCGCCGGCGATTACCAGCAAACAGCCGAGCACCGTGAACACCGCCAGTAACACAAACCGGTCCTGATAAAGCCGCCGGTAAGTAGACCATCGTTCTTCACGCGCATACACGGCAAGCTTCGGCGCCATCGGCGCGACGACGGCTTTGCCGAGCAAGAGAACGACGTTGGCGTAGATCTGTTGGGCCATGTGGAGCAGCGACAACGTGCCTGAGCCCGTCATTGAAGTGAGAAAACGATCCAGCGCCGGATCGGTGCGTAAATAAACTTGTCCCGGCAGCAATGGCTTCAACCGCTGCAACGCTTCTCTGACCGTCGGCGAGCGCCACGCCGGCAAACGCCAACTTCCGAGTATTGGAAGTAAAAATGCCAGCTTGAGACTGTTGTAAAAGATCGTATTCAAAGCCGCCGCCCAAATTCCGAGGCGCGATAACGTCAAAACAAGAAAGGACAAACCGGCAACGTTGGCGACCACTGCGGAGAGCTCAACCCAAACAAATCTGTGCCGCGCGTGATGCGCTGCCCAGAGCGTCACGATCAGCGCATTCAACACCATACTGACCAACTGAAGGCGCGTCAGGTTCGCGGTCAGAGTTTTAGCCGGAGCGGCGAAGCCGGGAACAAACCACGGCACCCACACACTCGCCGACCAATACAACACCACTGCTAACAAAACGAAGACGGCAGCGGTCAGTGAGAAGAATGACCAGACATCCTGCGAGAACTCCGAATCATTGCGCGTTGCCAACAAAGGAACCAGCACCGGCAACAACGTTGTCGTCAGCAGCACAAAAGCGCACTGGGGCACCACTGCCGAGGCGAAGAACGCATCCGTTTCAGCGCCGACGCCAACGCGCACCACCACGTACCACGACATCAGCACCGCGAGCGCCGCGTTACCGGCGGACAACAACGCGAGCCAGGCACTCTGCGTGAACCATGAACGATTAGCAGCGGGCGCGGCCGCGCGTGTCGCGACGTCCTGGTAGACGCGTTGATATTTTTGCGCGACGTGTTCGATGCGCCAGTTGGTTCCGTTTTCGAGTGCCGCCTTCGCGCGCATGTGCGCAGGAGTTCCCTCCGTCAGCAGCATCTTGATTGCTGTTCCCGCTTCCGCCGGCTTATCAGGATCGACGAACGCTGCCGCGTGGCCGTTGAGTATTTCGCGGTGCGCGGGAATATCGGAGACGATCAGCGGACAGCCGCAAGCCATCGCCTCGATCACAACGTTGGGACAGCCTTCAAATCGGCTGAGCGAAACAAAGGCGTCAGCGTCTTTCATCAGCGTCCAGATGTTCGAGACGTAGCCGGTGAAGACCACTCGATCGGCGATACCCAAGTCACCGGCGAGACGTTCCAGATGCTGTCGTCTTGGACCATCGCCGCAAACAAGCGCAACGAACGGCACCTCGTCCGCGACTTGGGCCAACGCGCGGATGAGATTCTGTACGTTCTTACCGGTATCGAGCCGGCCTGCGAAAAGCACGACCTTTTCGCCGTTCGTGCGCGCGTAGACCTGGTTAAATCCGTTAGCCGCTTCAATCTCCGCAAAAGGAATTGCGTTGCGAATGACGCCGAGTGGATTCGCGCCGCCCACCGAGCGCCAATAATCGTCGCCGCCGATTGAGTTGGAGATAATGCCGTCCGCGCGGCGGCCCAGCGTTGAACGAAACTTACTTCTCAAACCATCGAGGTACAGAGGCGCAGAACTCGATTCTTTAATGATCCATGGCGTGCGCGTCACCAACGTCGCTGCGCCGGCAATGATGTCCATCGGGGCGAGAATAGTTTGCACCACGTCGGGTTTCAGTCGTCGCATCAAAGCGACCAGCCGCAGAAAGATCAGCGGGTCGCGATTCGAAACGCCACCCACGCTGTGCCAGCGAACACCCACAGAACGGAGCCGTTCGAGGTTTGGTCCACCGCGAGATGAAGCGACGTGGACTTCGTGTCCCATTCGCTGCAGTTCGGCTGCGAGATACGACAACTGTCTTTCGGCCCCACCATTTCCCATCGTGGGAATGCAGTAAAGAATCTTCATACCCTTATGTTCGAACCCTACTCCATCTCCGCAACGACAACCGGCGCGGGCGCCAGCTTCAACACCAGTGTGAT
>DASXXL010000530.1:0-4053 GCA_036503085.1 Pyrinomonadaceae bacterium
TACAGCGGCAGGATACTTCAACACATGAACCGCCACGTTTTGAAACCGGGACTCAGGAATAGAGAGGCACTCCTCAGTCGTGAACAGTTAAATGAGAAGGCCAGAAACTACGAGAGCGACGCCCGGCAACTGATTCGAGAGATACTGTTCGCAAAAAGTTGAACCGAATTCTACTAACCGTACAGTCGCCTAGAGCTGCGCAAAAATCGTTTTCATTGCGGAGTCATTTTTCTTGTAGTTTGGTCCGGGACGGTCGAACGTCTCATTGAGCAGCTCAAGATCAACGATCTTCGAGACGTCGAAAAGTGGCTCGCGTTGCGCTCCGCCCCGCAACTGATGAGCGCGCAACAGCTCGGTTCCGCGCGTGCCGATTCCGTAACATTGCGGCTCAACAAGTCGCGATTTCTCGTCGTACAGAAAACGTAGCCGTTGCTTATTAGTGATCGCACTGACGAGCACTTCGTTCATGCTAATCAACGCCGAAGTTTTCGATTCAATGCCGCGTATACGTCGCGCCTGTAGCCTCCACTAAGGCTTTGCGGCTTTGAAGGTGTCGAAGATTACGGTTCCGGGGGCGAGGGATTCGGCTTGCCACGTACCCGCTTTCAATTCTAACCAGATCGAGCTTAGGGGAACCGACGCCGTGTCCCAGTGCTCGCTGTAGCGCACGGTCCAACTGCCTGCGACATCAGGACTCCCACTCGCCGTCTCAAACACAACGTTGCCGGTTGACTGCTCGTGACGGATGCGCCAGAACCGATCCGTTACCGTGTTATAGGCAGACGTGAACAGGTCGTGCTTCACGCCGGCTATCTTCGACTGGCAGATGAGAGTTCCCGCTTCAACGTAAATGCGATAGTAGTTGTTCGCGTCGATTCCCATCGTGAACATCGCGTCGGCTTTCGTCGACGCAGACGGCGCCTGGACCAACTCAACGTAGCCGTAAACGCCGCTGAAGTTGTAACTCCGCGCCGACCGAATGCCGTTGTAATGCGAATTCGCGGTCTTGGTTAGCAAAGGACCCGTTTGATAACTCTGCGCCGTTTCGAGCGACGGCAACGCAGAATCAGTGAAGCCACTGAAAAGATTGTTCGGCGTCCACTTTGCAAGATCCAGCGAGTTGTCGTTGAAGTCGTCGGCCAGCAGTATCGTTTCCGACGCCGGCGGTTGCGTGTAAGTGAATGCGTTCGCGAGTGTGCCACTCAATCCATCGGGATTTATCACGACGACGTTAACAACACCGGCAGTGTGCGCAGGCGCGTTGGCCGTGATCGAACTCGCACTGACGACGTTAACGTTCGTGGCAGCGACGTTATCGAATTTAACCACCGCGCCGGCAGCGAAGTTAGTACCACTGATCGTGACCGCGGCGCCACCAACAGTCGAACCAGAATTCGGCGAGACGGAGCTGATCGCCGGAGCTTGCGGCGCTGGAGGCGACGAGCCGCCGGACGCCGGCAAGATCGTGTTGTCGTTCTTCAACGCGCCGGGCGAGTTGTTCAAGTAAGTTCCCGGCGACAAGACTATCTGATCGATCGACACGCCGTCTTCGCGCGCCTGCACGCGAATGGTATGCGTGCCGGTTGTTTGAAAGAAGATTTGTGGTCCAAAGATACCGATGCCCCAACCGTTGTCCTGCCAGCCCCAGCCGCTGACACCGCAGCCGGAACAGTCTTCGAGATTGACTTCCGTGCCCCCGGTCGTGCCGATCCGAAAGACCGGAGCGCCACTGCTGTTGACGCTGTCGGAAAACTGCACCCACACCGAGTCGTTGCCCCAAAAGTCGTCCTGCGCTTTAGCGCGCAGCCACAAGCGATACGGCCGGCCGGCTTCAGCGTTGAAGGTCATCTCGAAATAGTGCGTTGGATTGATCGCGGCGGTAGTGATTTTGGGCACGCCGGCGTCGGGTTGATAGATACGACTGCCCGCAGCCGCAGACAAGTCTGAAACGATGGTCCAACTACCCACACGCGTCGTTGCCTGGCCCGCGTAAAGAACAACCTCTGCCGCTGAAGTCGGCGGCGGAGTCGGTGTTGGCGTAGGTGTAGGTGTAGGTGTCGGAGTGGGCGTTGGTGTTGGCGTAGGTATCGGGGTTGGCGTTGGCGTTGCTGTTGGTGTCGGAGTAGGCGTTGGCGTTGGCGCTGTTCCTGACGCAGTGAACTGCCATACTGGTCCGCTCGCAGTCTGATTGGCCATCGTCTTACTAACGATGCGCCAGTAATACGTCACGCCACTTTGCAAACCGGAAACGAGATAAGTCTCCGGACCATCCGGCCCCAACGTTCCCGTCACCAGATCTGATTTCACCAGCGGCAGATTGTTCGGGTCAGTACCGAAGTACACATCGTATTTGTGCGCCCAACCGCCGCCTTCCCACGTCAGCATCACGGAAACTCCCGCTGTGCCCCCGTCAGCCGGCGACTTAAGCAGCGGCACACTCGGTGGCAGCGGCACGAACGGCTGATACTCAGTCGCCGAGTTCCACTTCCGATTAAACTGATCGACGAACCACTGAAAGAACCACGCCTTGGTGGTGAAGTAGTTGTGCTCCTCCTGGTAATTGAACGATTCCCAACTCCAATTCGAAGATCCGAAAATCGTCAGGCCGCGACCATAGAGCGACACCGATTTCTGGTGATTCAGCCCGTTGTGCTTGCGCATGCGGATCTGCACACCGGCCGCATACAAACGATCGACGTTGTAAGGCCCGGTGAACTCAGCACCGAGCCGGCTCGCGTCAAAACGATATTCCGCCGGTTCCGCCAGCAGACGCACCGGCACGCCGCGAGCCACCGCACGCAGCAGCGCATCGCAAATGCTGTTGTCCGTCAGCCTATACATCGTGAGATCGATCTTCTGTGTTTCCTGATCGATCTGCGCGATTGTGCGCGCACCGTAGTCCTCCGCCGCATTCTTATTCGGCAGAAAGTTCAACGCCGGGTCGATCGGAAACGTCGGATAGCGACGAGTCAAAGCAGTAGAGACGTTGGCATAGTTGCCATAGAGAGTCGTGTCGGTCCAAAGGTCGTCGTACCTCGTTTTGAAACTATTCACGACGGCGGAGTCGTCGCTGAAATACCACGCCCCGTCAACGTAGTTGTCATACGGCACGTACGGAGCCACGTCCGCATCGCCAAAATTCGAGCCGGTGAATACGACCTTGTTTTGGCCGGCAAAGACGATCTCCTTCGCGTGAATGATGCCGTCGCCGAGTTTGTAGCGCATGGGAATGCCGGCGGCCTGAAACTTATCCAGCAACGGCTGGTTCATCGGAAACTTCAGGTCCGCGCGCGGCTCGACGATCAGGCGCACGGGAACGCCGGCCTGATAGCGGGAGATGATCGCGTCGGCAAGCGTCGGCAGCTCGATCATGTAGAACGCGACGTCGAGTCCGTTGTTCTCGTTGCGAACGAGATCGAGCAAGGGTGAGTAACAGTCCTCAAACGACGGATCGCATAGCCGTTCCTGCGCCGACGAAGTTGCCGGCACAAATAGAAGGAAGCTGATAGCTATCGAGAAAACGAGTAATAGGCGGATCGTAGGTTTCATGCGCGTTTGGCTGCTGGTTAAAGGTGTACGGCTGTTGGCCTCATCGACGTACGGGAGAGAAGGCGGACAGTCTATGCGGGGTGAGTGGAAAAACTCTTTCGAGACTATCTCAAAGAGTTCGCGGCAGACATGTCACTGGACTCAAAAGCACCCTCGAAACGGGTCGTACAAACGCCTGAAATGGTGCCCTTAACAACCGAAAAGACACGCGAAAATTTGTGCAACCGACACCCTGCATGACGAATCATAGTCTCGGTTTTGCGATAAGTTCTGCGGCCCCCGAACAAAGCGTTCGAAATCAAAACCACCCCCGGCGCGGCATTAAACGGCTCGATTTACAAGGAGATTTTAATGAAGTCCATTCAAAAGTTTTCCCCAGCTATCTTTGCGCTGCTCGCGCTCGTGTTCACGATTGCACCGGCCGCGTCGGCGAAACGCAACGACAAATTGCCTAACGTTAAGATCAAGAATTTCGGCCAGATGGATGAGCGCTTTTTCCGCGGT
>DASXXL010000531.1:0-3919 GCA_036503085.1 Pyrinomonadaceae bacterium
AGCTTCGGAGAGGTCGTCCGCATGAGTATTGAGACTTTCGGGTTGCGATGAAGTTGAGCGAATGCAAGCCGGATATTAAATCGCTCTACCCTGCCTTGCAAGAAATCCTGCGTTGATGTTCCATTCTTTTTTATGTCTACGCATTGACATTTTCTCAAACCTCAAAGGAGCTACAACCATGAAACGATTCGCAATGGCGCTTGCGCTTATGTGTGCGCTTTCAACCTCGATCTTCGCGGGCGAAATGCCAACTGGCGGCAAGGCTGAGACACCACCGCCGCCCGCCACGTCCAGCACATCGAGCACTTTGCTCGTTAGCATGATACTCACGGTTATTACGCTGAGATAGACCAGCAACCCTAATGGCTTAGTTCGGGTAAAGCACCGTCACGCGGCGGCGCGGATAAGTGTGTTTCAATTCATGTCGTGAGGTTGTCATATACTCAGATCACGCCCTCCATCCTTGCATCTTGCGATCTCCATTTGACGACGGATATAAAACGCGCCGAGTTCAGATAACCCTGCATCGCCCAGAATGCGGGGACCAGGGATGTTGCTGCGGGCGGCAGTGTGAGAGGGGGCGCGGCAACATCCCGTTTTCCCATCATGCTTGATCCTGAAAACTGGAAGATTGTTTTGGGAGTTACAGAGGCCATTCCATTTCGGCTCTTGCACTTGCCTATCAGCTCATTGCAATCAGCTGTCGCTTCAACGCGGACGAAGAGGGATTCACGACGCAATCAAGGGTTTGGACTTGGCGCTTGACGGTCTTTATCCGCGGATAGTCTAGCCAATTCGGACGCTGGATTAGTGCGCGCTACCGGCACACGCATTTAAAGTGCGGCAGAAAGTAATCCGGTATCGATCATTTACCTTATCGAAGAGCGAAGCTCTCGAAGAGCAGTCGGTCCGTCTATTGTCGCCAACTCGCCACGGTCGACAGCGTCGATCCGTTCCTCAGACTCGGCAGCCCATTTCGCTTCGATCTTTCTGACGCGCTCTTCATCAAGAGTTTCCCAAAGACAGTCGATCAACATCACGCGTTCAGGCGCACAATTTCTTCTTGGATGGATATGAGGTCATGCGTGAATGATTGATTGAAGAGCTGCATCTGTCAAGCGTTAGCTTTGAGATTAGTGATCCTATGAGGTGCTCAGTGTTCGGAGACAAGATTCCGTGATTTCGGCAACGAGAGGATCACTATTAGACATCGATTAGTTCGGTCTGGAGCTGTCGTAATAGACTTGGCTTAACGGCTCTGCTGGAAACCAAGTCAATGTGTTGTTCCAGCAATGACTCCAACCGCTCGGCGAGAGTAACGAAGCGCAGGCCGATCGAGGGATCGACCTCGACAAGTATATCTACATCACTCGTCTCAGTTTGCTCGTTTCGAGCCCACGAACCAAACAAAGCCATGCGGCGCAGTGGAAACTCTTGCTGCAAAGCCGGCTTGATGGTCCGTAACCGATCAAGGATGTTTTCGCGTTGGTTGATAAGGTGTCCTAAACGTCGCTGGTCGGATGCCGCGATAAGGACGGACCCGACACGCTGTCGAGGTAGCGCTCGAAGGATTCCGGGTGTTCGACGTTCGTGATCTTTGTGCCGAGGAGGTAGCCGTGGACCGAATACGCGTCGGTCAAACGTTCGCAGCGCACGGGCGCGACTTCCAGACCGATGATGCCTTCCGGTAAATGCAGCGAGAGTTTCAGCCGGTTCGAACCACTGCAAAAGCGCTCGTCGATGATCGTCGCCGGCAGCACCATCGCCAATCCCGCGGCGCTGAGGTCGTTGATCTGGCCGAAGAAAATGAGGTTCGAATCCGCGTCGTACGCGTCACTGTCGAGCAACGACAGATTCGCCGCCAGCTCGACTTCGCACTTCACGCGAAGCCGCCGCATACTGCGACGCTCAATCGATGAGGCAAGCTTGTCCAAGCCCGTCAGTCTGCTGATTTGAGAGGGTTTGGGACGGTAACCAGTGCCCGCAACCTGTTCTTTGATGGTTAAATTCCGGAGCTTCAGCCCCCCGCATCCGGACGGCCAGTAGTAGCACGAAACAGTGACTTTGTACATGGGGAAGTCGTTAATTCACCGTTATTTATTTGTTCGAGTGCGTATGAATTAAACGTGCAATACGGCCCCAATCCCACTTTCCTGCGGGCTAAGGTGCATGGCCTGTTCGATTCCGTCGAACGCCGCGTCGAGCGTCTGCTCGCCCGCGAGGTAAACCAGCCGAAAATAACCATCCGCGGGGTCACAACCGAAACCCGAACCATGGACCACGAGCACGCCCGAAGCTTCCAGTAGATCGATCGCAAACTGTTCGTCCGTACGGCCGTTGAGGTTGTCAGTCTTGACCATCAGATAGAACGCAGCCTGCGGCACGACGCAACTCAAACCGTCGATGGTGTCGATGCGCGCGGTCGCGAGATCTCGGCGACGTTTGATCTCGCTCAAGAATTTGACGATGTAGTCGCGGCTGCCTTCGAGCGCTGGCGCGACGGCGTATTGCGCGGGTGTCGGCGAACACAAACGACCGCCGGCGAGTTTGATCACGGAGTTAACGAGGTCCGTCATCTTCTCGGGATGAGTGAAGCGCATCCAGCCGATGCGCCAACCCGAAAGCATGTGTGTCTTCGACAAACTCTCCAGCGTGATCACCGGCGCGCCACTCTCTTTCGCCAGTACTGAAGCGGCAGTCGGCGGCGCCGCAAAACATAACTCTCGATAAACTTCGTCGCTGATGACGAGCAGGTCGCGCTCCGCTGCAAACTGCAAGAGTTCGCGCGTGATGTTGTCAGGCGTGATCGAGCCGGTCGGATTACTCGGATTGATCAAGACCAGCGCGCGCGTGTTTTTGTTAACGAGCGACTTGATCTCGTCAACGTCCGGCTGCCAATGATTGTCTGAGTGAAGATGGTAATAACGAACGCGCGCTCCCAACTTGCCAACGATTGCCGGATAGATCGGATAACCGGGCGCGGGCAGTAGCACTTCTTCGCCGGGATTCACGAGTCCCGTCAGTATCAGATCCGCCCCCTCGGAAGCGCCCGCGGTTACGATCACGTCTTTCGTATCCGTCGGCGAGCCGAGTTTAGTCGCGTAACGCGCGATCGCTTCTCTCGCTTCGGGCAAACCGGACGAGTGCGAATAACCGGTAAACTTGTCTTTGACCGCGCGATTGACGGCCTCGATCACGAAATCGGGTGGGTGAAAACCGAAAGACTGCGGATCGCCGATGTTGAGATAGATGACGCGGCGTCCCTGGCGCTCGAGCGCTTCCGCGGCGCGCACGACGTTACGAATCGCGTAGACAAAGTTAGCGGCACGTTCTGAGCTGTGGATCATGGCCCGCCATTGTAAAAGATTTGCGCGAAATTGGCTCGTGACGGCGAGAGGATTCAGCGCAAAGTTGCACGCACCTGGTCGTGCGGCTTGTTCAGGTAGTCGATGAACGAGAGCAACAGTTCGCGCTGCTCGTCGGTCATGTCAACGAAGCGCAGACCAAAGCCGACGGGCCGCATGTGATGCGCTACTTCGCCGGTCAATTCGAGCGACTTGCCGTCCGGTATTTCGACGTGGAACGTCAGCACCTCGCCGATGTAAGCTTCGCCCGTGGTGTCGACGAAGCACCCGCCTTCTGAAAGATCAGTGATGCGGGCAGGGCGATTGCCATGGCCGTCCCAGACGGCATCGAGACAAACTTCCAAACGATTTTCGCTGCGGCGCTCGTCCATGTTCAATTCCGGGAGTTGAGAACAATGTCCGCCGGACTGAGGCCCGGACACTGTTGGGCGACGGCGTGATTTTATATCATGGGCGGCCATGTTCAAACCAAAATTAGACGTCGCCCCCGTCGCGGAGATCAGGAAGCACTTCCCCGCCCTCGAACGCGTTCACAATGGCTACCCGGTCGCTTA
>DASXXL010000532.1:0-3800 GCA_036503085.1 Pyrinomonadaceae bacterium
CCTGGTTCGGTCTGATCGATGCGTCACGAAGATCGCCGTTCACCACGTCGTAAAGACAGCCGGCTTGCTCGTTCCAAAACAGCTCGTTGAAACTAGCGCGCGCTTTGTTCGCCATCGCGGCGTATTCCTGTTTTGCGTTTAGCTCATCGAACCTTCCTGTGAGATCTTCCATGACACGCAACGCGTTGTACCAAAGCGCCTGAATCTCAACCGGTTTTCCATGCCGCGGCGTCACGACCCAGTCGCCGACCTTCGCATCCATCCAGGTCAGTTGACGTGCGCGGCGAATTCCGCGAGGATGTGTTTTGCGATTTCCCAACGTTCGTTGACGAGCGTGAGGCCGGGTAGCGCAATCATCGTGTCTCGGCCCCAATCGGCAAACCAGTGGTATCCGGCGATGACTGTTTCACCCTGTTCGCGACGAACGATGAACTGGCGTAGTTGAGGCGATGATGCTCACCCTTGTTCCGGCAGTAAGCTGGAAGGTGAGCGTACACGGATTGAACAGGTCTTCGGCGAAATCCAAACCGCGTTCCTGCTCAACCTGGTATTGGAAGTTGCGATACCAGACTCCATTTGGATCTATGTCGGCTGGATCGTGTGCGAGATAAAGCGTAGGAAGATCTGCGTAAGGCTTCAGACCTATCTGGCCCCGCTTAGTTTCAAGGTGTGGATTGAGCGCACCGTTTTCATGTGTCGTGCCGTGGTAGTCACGGAACGCGATGAGTGGGCGAACTTCCAGCGTGAGCTTACCGCGCTCTTTACCCTCAAGCTCATACTGTACGACGGTGGTGTTTTCGCCGTACACCATGAACACAGTTTTCGTTAAGCGCACATCCTCAATCTGGTACGTAAACGTCGGAAAGGGATCGAGACGAAAACTTACCTGATACTCGAAGCCTCGTGGGTGAACCACGCCGGGATATTGATTCGACGACAACTCATGACGCTGTCCTTCAATGACCAGTGTCTCTTCAAGCTTCGATAACAACACAAAGCGACCGACGGGCGGCTTCGTGGCCGCCGTCAGTAAGCCGTGATAGCGGCGAGTGTTCAGACCGACGATCGTAGAAGAAGAAAACCCGCCAATGCCGTTCGTTTCGAGCCACTCTCGAGTTGAAGCAACGTTTATATCGCGGCAGCTTTCCTGATCGACCGTTATCATGATTAGAGCTCCGCCACCTCGCAGAACACCTTGATTGCGCCGTTAGGGTTAACAAGCTTCGCGAAAAGCTCCTGATAATTCTCCAGGCCGCGGACGGGATGTGTTAGCAAACGCGATAGCCAACCGGGATACTCAGCCTCCGCTTGAGCGAGATCCCTAACACCCATCTCAAAGTACTCGCGATTTGCATTCACGGTCCCCACCATCACTTTGTTGCCGAGCACGAATTCGAGGTTGATCTTGTCTGCCGGAACCTCAACCTTGCGATCGCCGCCGGTGACACTCGACAGCACCAGCACACCGTTTTTCCCGAGCGCTTGCATACTGTCGAAAACGACTGGCGAGTACCCCGTTGCTTCGAAGATGATGTCGAATGGTCCATACTTCTTCGCGCCTTCAAGAATCGACACGTCGTCCGTTGATTGATACGTCGCGCCCAGCGCTTCAATCAGATCGGAATTCAGATATGGCTTGGGTGTCTTGGCGAAAGTCGTTACCTGCAAACCCTTCAAACGAAGCACGAGGGACGCGAGCAAGCCAATCGTTCCCGCGCCCATCACCGCCGCACGCTTCGGTTTCCAAACTTTGAGACGTCGCTGAATCTCGTACGCCTGAGCAATCCCTTTCTCAACCACCGTTGTCGGCTCGAGCAGCACGCCGACTTCTTTGAGACCCTGCGGAATCTTCACGATGAATTCAGCGTCGTCGACGTAATACTCACTCATGTAACCGTGACGCAGATTGATGCCACGTTCGAAGTACGTGTCGTCCGTCGTCATGTCGTTCGTGCCAATGAGATCGTAGATGCTCGAACCTGGCCGGCGCACAGTCGCCACGACGTAATCACCCGGCTTGACCTCGGTTACGTTTGGACCAACCGCCTCAACCTGACCAAAACTCTCGTGACCGACGATCAGGAAATCGTATCCAGGCGGCGCCTGGCCATACTCAGCCGCATTGATCTCTTTGTCCGTGCCGTCAACGCCGACGCGCAGCACGCGCACCAGCACACCGCGTCCGTTCGGTATCTCACTGACCACGGGCGCGGGTAGTTCCGTCAGGTGAACTGTATTGGGCATTCCGGGTTTGACTGCGATTGCTTTCATGATGGTTCCTCTTTAGCTTGCGGACATTGCAAATTGCGACTCGACGCCGAGGCGAGCGAGCGCTGACAACACTCGGTTAGGCTCACCGAGATCGCTCCAGCCAACGTCTGCTACTCTCATCACCATTAGATCTTCAGGTCGAGCTGCGAGTACTTCATGCGAGAAGTTTGACTCGTCGATGTGCGCGTAGAGTTCAGCGAGAGCGTGTGGTTCGTTTGCAGTCTCTAACGTTGGGACGGTGGCTTCGAAAGCGGAGTACAACTCCGGCATGGCAGCTCGCGTCAGCTTCAGTAATCCGGCTGCCGTACCGACCATCACGAAGCTGTTCCACAGGCAGCCTCGTTCCAGCAGCATGTTCGCCACGTATGCCGCCGGCTTCTCCCAAAACTTTTTGACGCGCGTAATGGATTTCTGTGCGTGCGATAGAATCGAAGCGTGCGGCTCAATCCAGCCGTACTCTGTTTCCGGCGCGGTCGGCGTGATTCCCAGGAGCAACACAGTCTCGGGTTGTATCTCAACCGCATCGAGCGCGACGTCGACGTGCGACATGAATTGCTCGTCGTCGGCGAAGAAGTGATCGGAAGGAAACAACGCGACCACGGCTTGGGGCGACTTCGCAGCGACGCGCAGCAGCGCATACAGAATCGCGGGCGCGGTGCCTTTGTTGACGGGTTGTTCGACGAGGAAATCCGGACGAACTGATCCTTTATAAAACCGGCGATGCTTCTGCGTCACAACGATCAAAGTGCGATCGGGCTCAATAGATAGAGCGACTCTGCGCCTGGTCTGATTGAGCAACGTGCTGCCGCCAATGACCGGCACGAACTGTTTCGGGCGATTGTCGCCACTGATGGCGCGCGTCATCGACCGCAAACGCGTTCCGTCTCCGCCCGCTAGTATCACTGCCCATCGATCTCTCATGTTGATTGGTCCTTCTGGTGGAGTTCGCCAAACAACCATGAGTCGTTTCGGGCGGTGATTCCTTACAAGGCTTTTGTGCCTTTTCGTGGCTTCATTCGCCGCTTTGTTGGAGAAGTTTCGCGACGAGGCCGGTCCAGCCCGTTTGATGGCTGGCGCCGACGCCTGAACCATTGTCGCCGTGGAAGTATTCGTGGAAGGGAATCAGATCGCGCCAGTTGGGATCAATTTGAAATTTTTCGACTGCGCCAAAGACCGGTCGTCGCTGGTCCATGTCTTTCAGAAAGATGCGCGAGAGTCGTTTTGAGATCTCACCGGCGACTTCCCAGAGCGTCAGCATCTGACCCGAACCAACCGGGCATTCAACTTTGAAATCTTCGCCGAGATAATGATGAAATTTCTGCAACGACTCGACGAGCAGGTAATTCAGCGGAAACCAGATCGGGCCACGCCAGTTTGAATTGCCACCAAACAACCCGGTGCTCGATTCCGCCGGCTCGTAATCCACGCGATGCTGTGTGCCGTTGACCTGCAGCATGTAGGGACGGTCCTTGTGGTAACGAGAGATAGCGCGAATGCCGTAGGGCGAGAGGAACTCGTTCTCGTCGAGC
>DASXXL010000533.1:0-2951 GCA_036503085.1 Pyrinomonadaceae bacterium
GGTTCAGTGTTGATGTCGCGCATCTCCGCAACGAAAGCCGCGGCTTTGACGCCCTGCACGTTGCCGCTGGCTTCGCTGAAAATCTCCGCGCGCAACGGCAGTCCGGTGTCTTTGTCGATGTAGATGAACGAGTCGGTCTTCACATCACCGGCGGACGTTTTTGTTTGCGAGTTGCGCTCGTAACGATATTTCAACGCGGTCCGTCCTGACTGCTGTTCCTCACCAACAAGCTGGATGCCCTGAAGTCGATCGAGGTAAGACACGAGTTGGCCCGGCGTCATTAATTTATGCAGTTGAAAGCCGGTGGCTTCGGGCGTCAGCTCAGCATACTGCTTGCGCGCCGGAAGAATCGCGTAAGGAGTGCCGTTGTGATCGAGATAAATCAAATCGGATCCGTCAGGTAACTTGAATTGCAGCCGCCGGTCCTGACCGTTCTTGGCAACCTGGGCCGACAGCGGTGGGATACCGATGGTCTTCTCGCCACCTTCCGTTTGGGCGCTGAACACGAGCGTCGCGCTATAACGATCAGGTTCGCGCGCCGCGAGCGCTGAAGGCGCAGTCGCTGTGTTTGCGTTCACGGGCGCCAGGTTGGCGTTTGCATTGACGTTGGTGTTCACGTTCAAGTTGACGTTCGATTCGGCTGGACCACGCGTACACCCGCTGATTGTGACAAGCATTGCTGACAGAGCACAGACAAACAGGAAGACCGGCGGGCGAACAGTTTTGACCCGTGGTCTGGCATCGGCAGTTTTCATTTTGAGACTCCCCGAAGGAAAAATCGCCTAGGCGAAAAGTTGAAACCAGGGGGTTATTGAGGGGAAGGCCCATAGAATAGCACGGTCGAAACGTCCGTGTAATCTAATGGTTGACTCGGCCCGCATTTTCGAATACAAAGCGGTGCCCAATGAAACCCATAACGCTTATTGTCGCCATCTTCTTCTCCTTGTCTCTTTGCAATCTTTCAGAACGACTCCACGGAAGCAAATCGAAGTCGACTGGTTCATCCGGCTCGAGCTCCAGCTCCGGATCGAGCGGCGGAAACGTCGAGCACGGTGAACCGACCACGGCGCAGACTGCGGCACTCGCCGGCGGCCAACAGGCCAAGTGGGACCGCCAGGGAATGTCATGGACCGTGCCGGCGAAGTGGACGCAAACAGAAAATGAAGCGAAGTCGTTTACGTGGCGCTCGCCCGGTGGTTCCGACGCCGCGAACCTGACCGTGAGCATATCGCCGATGGACGAGAACTTTCCCGCGGAATCGAGTATCAACGCCGAGTACGACCAGGCCAGATCGCGTGCGAAGAACGGCGAAGTAGATGAAGTGAAGTGGGTCGAGATCGACGGCGTGAAAGGCGTTCAGTTTCGTGAGGCGAATCCGGAGAAGCCTGACGGTTTCAGACGCCTGCAGTGGATCGCTTTCCGCAAGTACTTAGGCCAGTTGCAGCAGATCAACATCATGCTGTCGACCGATGGCAAAGATTTCGATCGGCACAAGGATGCGATGTACGGCATTCTTTACTCAACTAAGGTTGAACATTGATTTACGGGCAAATCGCCCCGCTCGTTGACCTCACGCCAAAGTTTATTGTTGACAGTTCCTCATCACATAGGCTAACTCTGTCTCGCAATAAGTAGGTAAGTAGTACGTCCTTACGACCTTCGGACTTTCTGGCTTTACCCAGAACGAGTATCCCCGAACCAAACAGACTCCAGGATCTGAACAAGTTTCAGTTCCGCTCCCATTGGAGGTCAGTGGATGTCAAAGAGGAATGCAGCCTGGACAGTAATGGTTTACCTCGCGGGGGACAACAACCTCACGACGGAGTGCATGTTTGCACTCACGGAAATGAAGCACGCGGCCTTCGGCAAACATCTGAACGTCATCGCGCAGTTTGATCCCAGCGACCCTCATCTTCCCACTCATCGCTATCACATCAGAAGGCGCGGCAAGAAAAAGAGCTTCCGTCACGACATCATCGACCGCGCCTGCTACGTGGGTGACAACGGCGAAGTCTGTTTTAAAAACGAGAGTCTGAGAGCGCAGGCACTCGCGGTCGAGCGCAAACGCGAACGAGAGCTTCGTCGTTCGGAATTGTACGCCGCATGTCTAACGGGTCCGCCGGCGAAAGAAGAAGTGATCACTGACGACACCGATACCGGTTCGCCCATCACGCTTTATAACTTTATCACCTTCTGTCTTCAGGAATACCCGGCCGATCACTATCTCGTCGTACTTTCGGGCCACGCTGGCGGCACCGAGCGCGATTACCTGTTGAAGGACGAGAGCAGCGCGCGTTCGTTGACTTTCAATGAACTGAAGAATGTTTTCCAGCGTGTGAAGCAGGATCGCAACGGCAAACTCATCGATATTCTCGGCATGGACAACTGCCTGATGAGCATGGCCGAGATCTGTTACGAGTTGCGCGGTCTCGCGGAGATCGTGGTCGGCTGCGAGAGTTTCAGTCCGGCGTCGGGTTGGCCGTATCGCGAAGTGCTGGAACGACTGGCCGAGGATTTTGTGTCGCCAAACCTGCCGCCGGGACAATCCGTGGCCGAAGCCGCGGCACGGGCGATCGTGCAGGAGTACGTCAATTACTACGCGAACTATTGGCTCGCGGGTCTGTCGGTGACGCAGTCGGCGTTGAACGTGTGCAAGGTCGAAAGGCTACGTGAGGAGATCGACAAGCTGGCGCAGTTGATGCAACAGCAGTTGGTCGCGGAGTGGCGCGAGAGCGGAGTCAACGCCGGCGAGCGGCCGTTTCACGATGCGTTGTTGCTGGCGCATTGGGAAGCGCAGTCGTACAACGGCGAGCAGTTTATCGACCTTTATGACTTTTGCGACCGCCTCGAAGCGCGTCTCGCTGATGGCGCAGTGGTTGAGCAGTGCAGAACGGTCAAGGAGTTTCTGAGTAATGATTTCGTTTTAACGTCATGTTATTCAGGGGCTGCTT
>DASXXL010000534.1:0-3733 GCA_036503085.1 Pyrinomonadaceae bacterium
GCTGATCGCGAATGTGCGTCACTTCAGCCGGATCGCGCTCCTCGATCGGAATCTCTTCACCCGACTTCAACGTCATATCGAGCGTCGTCAAAGGCGCAGCAACGTAGAAGGGGATGTTGTGTTCGCGCGCGAGCACCGCAACCATGTACGTGCCGATCTTGTTTGCCGTGTCGCCGTTTGCCGCGATGCGATCCGCGCCGACGACGACTGCATCGACTTTGCCGCTCTTCATCACATGGCCCGCCATGTTGTCAGTGATCACCGTAACCGGAATATCGTCCTTGGCTAACTCCCACGCCGTAAGTCGCAAGCCTTGCAGAAACGGCCGCGTTTCGTCGGCGATCACGGCGATCTTTTTTCCCGCGTCACGCGCGCCGCGGATTACGCCGAGCGCCGTGCCGTAGTCGCCGGCAGTGGCCAACGCGCCGGCGTTGCAGTGTGTGAGCACGGTAGCGCCGTCGGGAATCAATGGACCACCAAACTTTCCGATCGCGCGATTAGCCGCGATGTCTTCTTCGAAGATCGCAAGTGCTTCGGCAACGAGAATCTTCTTCAGTTCTTCCACGTCGTTGGTCGTGGCTTTCGCACGGCGAAAAGTCGCGCGCATGCGTTCGATGGCCCAGAAGAGGTTCACCGCGGTCGGACGGGTCTTGCCCATGTAGTCGCAAATGTATTGGAAGTCGTCCTCGAGATCGGCGATTGAAGTGCCGACCGACTGGCTCGCGCCGAGCGCAATACCCATCGCGGCGGATACGCCGATCGCGGGCGCGCCGCGCACGACCATCTTTCTGATCGCTTCCGCGACTTCGTCGTAAGAACGCAGCATCAGGTAGACTTCCTGCGACGGGAGGAGTCGTTGATCGAGCATGCGTACGCCGTCTTTTGTCCATTCGACAGTTTTGATCATCGTGCGCGAATCTTATCACGGATGAACGCGGATCGAGTTGACACCCGCAGAAAGTGCGTGTTAGTGTGCGGCGCGTTGGACCGATCTTTGTAGAGATAAAAACGTCCGGGTGCCCCGAAAGGGGAGAATAGGGAAGCGGGTGTGAATCCCGCGCGGTCGCGCCACTGTGATGAGAAGCGTTGCTTCTCTGAGCCAGGAGACCTGCCTGACGTTTGCAGCCTCTCGACACTCGCGCAAGGTGTTCAGGCCGCACACGGGTTTCCACTTGAGTCCCGCTGATGCCTGTTTCTTTCGCGAAACAGGAGGTCAGCGGGATTTTGTCGTTGTTACCACAAATTCAGTTCAGACGGTTTTTGATCTTTCTCGGCGCGCTGTTGCTTGCCGCGGCGTTCGCGTGTTCGCCTGCGCACACACCGACGCAAGGCTCCTCCTCTTCGACCGTGCAACTAACGGACGATGCGGGCCGCGCGGTGACTATTCCTCAACGCGTCGATCGGGTAATCACGCTTGCACCGAACCTCACGGAGATCGTGTTTGCGATCGGCGCCGGTGATCGCCTCGTCGGTAACACGACCTACTGCGACTACCCACCGGAAGCGAAGAACATCGCCAAGATCGGCGACACGCTGCATCCCAACCTCGAACGGATCATTGCTTTGAAACCACAGGTCGTGCTGATCTCGACTGCCTCGCAGCTCGAGACCTTCACACAACAACTACAGAATCAAAACATCGTCGCCTTCGTTACAGACCCGCACGATCTCTATGGTGTCTTTCGTTCAATCGAACAAGTGGGCCAGATCATGGGCCAACAACAACAAGCTGACGCCCTCGTAGCGAAACTGCGGGAGCGCACGGATGCCGTAGAGCAAGCGGTGAAGAACTTACCGCCGGTCCGTGTTTTTTATCAGGCCTCCGGCGAACCACTCTACGTCCCGGGCCACGATGCTTTCGTCACCGATCTGATACGGCGTGCGGGCGGAATCTCGGTGACTGCGGACGTGCCGGGCGCGTGGCCCAAGTTCAGTAACGAGTCTGCGCTTGCGGCGAAACCCGAAGCAATCATTTTGCCGACCGGCGGCTCGATGGGCGCGGCTAATTCCACGCCCGCCGAAGCGTTGCGTAACTCGCCGGCGGCGCTCGCCGGACGCGTTTACAAAATCAACGACGATCATCTCGCGCGGCCTGGACCACGCATAGTGGACGGGCTCGAAGAGATGGCCCGCGCACTTCATCCGGAAGCTTTCAAGCAATGACGACCACGCGCGTCACACTTCGGCGTACTTTGATCGCTTGTGGCGCGCTTACGCTCGCGCTTGTCGCGAGCATCGTCGCGTTGTCGTTGATCGGCAGCGAACGACTGCCTGCCACTGCGTCGCTCTGCGCGATCTTTACCGTGGGCACGTCACCGTGCGGCCTGTCGCGCGACCAGTACGACATTTTGTTTCAGCTTCGTTTGCCGCGGATTTTATTGGCGGCTGCGGTGGGCGGTTCGCTCGCGACGGCGGGCGCGAGTTATCAGGCGCTGCTGCGCAACCCGCTCGCAGAGCCGTACCTGCTTGGCGTCTCCAACGGCGCGGCGGTGGGAACGATGATCGCCCTCGTGTTCTTCGGCGCGTTCGAATGGAGCCGGCCGGTGCTCGCGTTTGCCGGTGCTTTGATCGCGACGATCGCGGTTTACCAACTCGCGCGCGGCCGCACCGGCGCGACGCCCGAACGTCTGATACTCGCCGGTGTGATCGTCACGACGTTTCTTTCGTCGGCGATCGTGTTCGTCACGACGCTGATGGATGCGACGCGGATCAGATCGTTCACGTTCTGGCTGCTTGGAGATCTCTCTGGTCCAACCGGGAGATTGCTGCCGGTCGTGATCGTGATCGCGTAGGTCGGGACGTTCGCGCTCACGCTGAATGCGCGATCGCTGAACTTGCTGATGCTTGGCGAACGAGATGCTTTTGATCTCGGGGTGGAAGTGGGCCGCGTGCGGATCCTTGTTTTCGTCGTGGCGAGTTTGTTGGTGGGAACTTCGGTGGCTGCGAGTGGTTCGGTCGGTTACGTCGGTTTGGTAGTGCCGCACCTGGTGCGGCTCTCGCTCGGTAGTGACAACCGGATCAGCATTCCAGCAGCGGCGCTCGGCGGCGCATTGTTTGTGATCGTGGCGGACACAGTCGCGCGCACGATCATCGCTCCGCGCGAACTCCCGGTCGGCGCGATCACCGCACTCATCGGCGCGCCGTTGTTCATTTACCTCCTGAAGCGCGTGTGAGTCAGAGATGCTCGAAGCTCGTGACGTGACAATCAAGTATGGCGAACGCGTGGCGGTCGCGGATGTCTCGGTGCGGCTCGCGGCGGGAGAGATTACGGCGCTCATTGGACCAAACGGCGCGGGCAAGTCGACCTTCCTGCGAGCGTTGAACGGGCAAGTGCGCCGAGCTGCGGGCGTGGTACTGCTCGATGGCGAGCCGATTGAAAAACTCAGCCGCCGCACGATTGGACGCCGCATCGCCGTTGTGGCGCAGGAAGCGGAGCTGCGCTTTCCCGTTACCGTGCTCGAGTTCGTACTCGGCGGCCGCTTCGCCTGGGCCAGCAACGCGGGTTGGGGTTGGGAAACTGAGCGCGATCTGCGCGTCGCGGAAGAGGTCTTGCGCGAAACGGAGCTTGCGGAATTGAGTGGTCGTTTACTGAACGAGTTGTCAGGCGGTGAACGACAACGCGCCGTGCTCGCGCGCGCATTGGCCACCGAAGCCGCGCATCTCTTACTAGACGAGCCGACCGCGAACCTGGATCTTTCACACCAAGCCACGCTGTTGTCGCTGGTCCGAAGCC
>DASXXL010000535.1:0-4675 GCA_036503085.1 Pyrinomonadaceae bacterium
AGTTGCGAGATTCTTCGACGGTGATGCTTAACGCGACTGCTGAGGGTAAGTATGCGGAGTTCGGCTTTCCGTGGTGCGATAGGTAGTTCGTAAAAAACATCAACGTCTCAGTGATCACTAACGGGCGACGCATGTCGGGGAGCACCGCGCAATCCAACAGGCGATTGAGATCATGCTGATGTGCAAGCAGAGACTAATTCGATTCCTAGGATGTGTCAAGCTTGTTGGCACAAAATATTGTGCCTGCCTTGTGGTTTTAGGAGATCTGGTCGACCATCTCGCACCAGAGGTGACCGATGGTGATGTGAGCTTCCTGGACTCGTGAGGTCCGTGTGGCGGGCACTGCGACGACGACGTCGCACACTGATCCGAGTGCTTCGGCTGACGCGCCGGTGAGGGCTATCGTTTTACAGCCGGATTCTTTCGCTTGTTCCAGTGCACGCAGCACGTTCTTCGATTTTCCGCTCGTCGTGATCGCGATCAAAACGTCGCCGGGTCGCGCGAGTCCCGCGACCTGGCGTGCGAACACATGCTCGAAACCGAGGTCGTTGCTCACCGCTGTTAAAGCTGACGTGTCGGTGGTGAGAGCAATCGCGGGCCACGAACGTCTTTGGCTTTCGTAGTAACCGATCAGTTCCGCGGCTATGTGTTGCGCGTCCGCGGCGCTGCCGCCGTTACCGCAGATCAGAATCTTGTTTCCATTTGTGAGCGCATCGCAGATCAAGCAGCCCGATCGTTCGATGTCGGCGACTGACGATTGGAGTAACTTCTCGAATGTAGCCAGGTGTTCCTGAAGCGCGTTGGTCAGAAGTGATTGGGTCACGTTGGCGTGAAATTACCACATTCCAACGCTCCGTGTTAATCTTTGCGGCGCTCACGAATATGAACCAAACGAATCCAACGCCGATGCTGCGGCAGTACCAGGAACTGAAGCAGCAGCACCCCGGAACGCTGCTGTTTTTTCGGCTCGGCGACTTCTACGAGCTCTTCTTTGACGACGCGCTCACCGGCTCGCGCGAGCTGCAAATCACCCTCACCGCGCGGCACAAAGAGACCGACAATCCCGTGCCGATGTGCGGCGTGCCGCATCACTCGGCCGCGAATTACATCGCGCGGCTCGTCCGCAAAGGTTATCGCGTCGCCATCTGCGAACAGACCGAAGAAGCGGGCAAGACGAAGAAACTGGTGCGGCGCGAAGTGGTCCGTATCGTCACGCCCGGCACGCCGATCGATCCGCAACTTCTCGAAGCGCACGAGCCGGTGTTTCTAGCGGCTGTTTGTTCGGCGGGCGAGTCGATCGGCGCGGCGTTTCTCGACATCTCGACGGGCGAGTTTCGCGTGACGCAGGAAACCGGGCGCGATTCGTGGACGCGTATTCGAGCAGCGCTCGAATCGTACGCGCCGCGCGAACTGCTGTTCCCTGCTTCACTCGGCGCGCTCATCAAGTCGGGACTCACGGGCAAGACGCAGACTGCGCCGTTGCCTTTGCAGGTTGACGGTTCCAATCATCAGGAAGCTTCACCGCATGAATATGGTTTCGCTGCGACGTTGACGCCGCTCGAAGACTGGAAGTGGCAGCGCGACGATTGCCAGGCGCTGTTGCTCGAACACTTTAAGGTGCAGTTTCTCGACGGTTATGGATTGATACGCAAAGACGAAGCGATTCGCGCGGCGGGCGCTTGTCTGCGTTACGCGCAGGAGACGCAACGCGCCGCAGCGGCGCACGTCACGGACCTTGTTTACTTCGAGCCGCAGGACCATCTCGTGCTCGACAGCGTCACGGTTCGTAATCTTGAGCTGGTTGAGTCGCTCGCGGGTGGCAGCGGGCGTTCGTTGTTGCAAGTGATCGATGAAACCGTGACGGGCATGGGTGCGCGGCTGCTGCGTTCGTGGTTGCTGCGGCCGTGTGTTAAGCGCGCAGAAATCGAAGCGCGTCTGGTCGCGGTGAAGGATTTGTTCGCGTCGCAGATGCGCCGCGACAAACTGCGTGCGCTGTTGAAAGAAGTTTCCGATCTGGAGCGTCTGATCGGGCGCGTCAGTCTTGGCTCGGCAACGCCGCGCGATCTCGTGGCGATGTTGCGCTCGCTGAATCAGGTGCCGCAGATCCGCGAAGTATTGCGCGCGTTTGATTCGTCGCTGCTTGAGGTGCTTGCGGAGAACACGGATGAGCTTCCCGAGATCCGAGATTTGATCGGTCGGGCTATCAGTGAAGATCCGCCCGTCAAAGTGGCCGACGGCGACACGATACGCGAAGGTTACTCGGCCGAGCTCGACGAGCTGCGTTCAATCAGTCGTAACGCCAAACAGATCATCGCCACGCTTGAAGCGACCGAGCGCACGCGCAGCGGCATCAGCAACCTGCGCATCCGTTTCAACGGTGTGTTTGGTTACTACATCGAGGTGTCGAAAGCGAACGCCGCGCGCGTGCCTGTCGAGTACGAACGCCGGCAGACGCTCGCGAATGCCGAACGCTTCACGACGCCGCAGTTGCGCGAGTGGGAAAAGAAAGTGCTCGGCGCTGATGAACGCATCATCCAGCTCGAGTGTGAATTATTTGCTGGTGTGTGCCGGCAGATCGCTGCTGAGACGAAACGAATTCAGATGACGGCGCGCGCGCTTGCTGCGCTCGATGCGCTCGCGGCGATGGCCGAGATTTCCGCGCGTCGCCGCTACGTGCAACCGGTGCTGCACGATGGCGATGAGCTTGAGATCGTGCAAGGACGCCATCCCGTGATCGAAGCGTTTATCGAGGATCCGTTCGTGCCGAACAGCGTCTATCTCAACAACTCGACCGATCGTCTGCTGATCATCACTGGGCCGAACATGGGCGGCAAGAGCACGATTCTGCGGCAGACGGCCATCATCTGCATCCTGGCGCAGACTGGCTGCTTTGTTCCCGCCGAGCGCGCGCGTTTGCCGGTACTGGATCGGATTTGGACGCGTGTGGGCGCCTCAGACGATCTCACGCGCGGGCGTTCGACGTTCATGGTTGAGATGACCGAAACCGCGGCGATCCTGCACAGCGCGACGCCGCGTTCGCTCGTGTTGCTCGATGAGATTGGCCGCGGTACCGCGACGTTTGATGGTCTATCGATCGCGTGGGCCGTGGCGGAGTATCTGCACGACTCGGCGGACCATGCGGCGAAGACACTTTTCGCCACGCACTATCACGAGCTCACTGAACTCGCCGAGCGTCTGCCGGGCGCGCAGAACTATCAGATCACCGCGACCGAGCGTGAAGGTGAGGTCGTCTTTCTGCATCGCCTCGAACGCGGCCGTGCTTCTAAATCCTACGGCATCGAAGTCGCGCGCCTCGCGGGCCTGCCCCCGGCAGTCCTGGCTACAGCGCGCGAAGTCCTGTCGCGTTTGGAGCGCTACGAACTCGACGTCTTTACGGAAGATCAGCCACAGGTTGAAGTACCCATAGAAGCCTCCATCGCCCTTGGCGCTGCCGCCGGCAACCCGGCGCCTGATAACGCGGCGCTCGACAAAGCCGCAACTCGCGCGGGCCGTCGCCGAGCCGCCGCACAAGCCTCCCTCTTCGACCTCGCCAACGAGAAAGTCATCGACGAACTCCGCACCGCCTCCGACACCCTCACCGGCGACGAAGCCAAAGCCCTCGTCCGCAAACTGAAAACACACTTGATGTAACTGCTATCACTCCATAAGAGGAGTGATGCCTTCGGCTTCGCTGCTGCGGTTGGGACTCCGCAGCAGCTTGAGAGCCGTGAACTGGGCTTCTCACACTGGGATGGTAGCGTTGGGAGTGCTGCCCGTCTTCACTGCCTCATACGGCCCCGCACGGAGCGAGGAGATGACTGCACCGCGGCGCCAGCGGCAGGCTGGGCCGTGGGGAGGTCGTACCGGTTTTTCTTCGCGGGAAAAACCTGAACGTGAATCGAGACAGCATCGGTTCCGGCAGGCTCAGCTCGGTAAGTATAAATTCCTTCCACGTCGAGCGGATCATCCGGAGGATTTGAAGGAACGGGCGTGAAGGCCACTTCAAAAATCACAAACCCTTCGATGTAAGGTGGAATCACGTCTACCGCAGGCGGTATCTGGATTCCTAAGTGACCATAAATGTCTCGGCAAACAACTTCCATCGCGTAGTCCGACTTCAGCGTTTCGAATCTCACCCATGCAGGCGGCGTCGGGTTCTGCCCACCCTTGAGTTGGATCACCTTCTTGCGAAACGTGACGTCAATGCCGGTGTTGTTGTGGACATTAATTTTGGTTGAGTAGTTACCGGCCTGTGCGTCAGGCACGGCTTTGAGCGAAGCGTCAGGCTGGACGCCGCAGATGAATTTTGCTGCGTAGGTGTTGGTAATCGTGGTTGGCACCGGTGCTTGCGCTTGCGCAGACGACGCTGTGAGCAGCAAGCCGATAACCAAAGCAAATCCCACGACGGTTTGGTTCGCTATATGTCTCATGTTTTCTCCTCATGTTCACTTTGCGTGAAGGAAAAGCGCGACGCCCTGGATGCTCGGCAAGCCGGCATCAGGCGAAACGCAACAAGCGAGATTCAGGAGATCTGCTGGCGAGTTTGAGGTGAGAAACAGTAAGGAGCGAGGTGTCTCTGTCGTTCACCCTTTGTTGTCGGCAGTTTCCGGTCGGGAATCACGCGTGAGTCAAATTACTAAGCGTGAACTTGGGCGATACTCACTAGAACGATGTG
>DASXXL010000536.1:0-6146 GCA_036503085.1 Pyrinomonadaceae bacterium
CACCGGCAACGGTGAACGACCCGATGCGACGTGGAGCGATTGGAGCGCGGCGTATCGCGATCCGAACGGAAACCAGATTGCCAGTCCGCGCGCTCGTTTCATTCAATGGCGCGCAACCGTGCGCTCGGGTGCTTCCGCGGCAACTCCCGCGTGGCTCGAAGACGTGAGTGTCGCTTATCTGCCGCGCAACGTCGCGCCGGAAGTTTTATCGATCACGGTGTTGCCGGTCGGTGTTGGTCTACAGCAGATGACGCAGACCACCGTGGATCCCAACGTCGAATCATCGGGTCTCGATCCATCGGTGTTTGGACCAGTAGTGCAAGTGCCGCCGCGGCGCTTGTATCAACGCGGCGCGCGCTCGTTTCAATGGCAGGCTGAAGATCGCAATTCTGACACGCTCGAGTACGCGATCTATTATCGCGCTCTCAACGAACAGACGTTTCGCTTGTTGAAGGACAATCTGCGCGAAAACTTCTACACGATCGACGGCGCGGCGCTCGCAGACGGGCGTTACATCATCAAGGTCGTCGCGTCAGACGCGCCGGACAATCCGCCCGGCCAGAAGCTGACCGGCGAACGTTTGAGCGAGCCGATAGACATCGATAACACGCCTCCGGTCGTCAAAGCCGTGGGCCAACCGCAGTTGAATCGCGACGCGGTACGGCTCGTGTTTTCAGTTGACGACGCGACCGGCAAGATTAAAAAGGCGGACGCGAGCCTCGACGGCGCGACGTGGATCCCGGTTTTTCCCGACGACGGGATCGCCGACAGTGGACATGAAACGTACACCGTAGAGTTCAGCGGGCTCGGCCCGGGCGAGCACACGATCTCGTTGAGAAGCTACGATACGAGTGGGAATGTTGGGACTCTCAGTGTCACAGTGAGGCGTTAGCGCGCTGCACGATAAGGTGCGACCTAACTCGAAACCGTGCGAATTTGGGCGTGAGTTGCTAGACTTTCCACGTAAAAACGCGGCCGCGGCCCTCGGTTCTTTGTGGCATTTGTATTGCAGCCTTTCGAGACGGCGCGTCTCTTTCTCCCTCCCATTTGCGCACTTCGCATGAGGAGGCAACGGCTAAAATGATGAGGTTGGTGCGACAAATTGTGGTGCTGGTGATACTGGTCGTCGCATCGGTTTGCGCGTTCGCGCAGCGAAAAGACAAAGACCAGGACAAGCGGCCGCCCAAGGAACCTGTGGTTGTCATCGAAAATCGCAAAGACAACCGGCCCCCGCCGCAAAACAACAATCGTCCCAAGCCGGACAAACCGAAGAAACCATGAACGAAAGGCCCGCTAACCGGCGGGCCTTTTCAGTGCTCAAATTTCTGCTCTGTGTTTCTGTGCTCGGTGGTTAATAATTTCTTAGCGAAAACAAACCACGGAGACACAGAGGCACAGAGAAAATAAGTTTGCACCCGACTTTCAAGGAAAGCCTTTCACGTCTTTGACGCAACTTTCAGCCGGCCTTTTTTCTTCCGCTTCTCCCGGTACATCACTTCATCGGCTCGCGCCATCTGGTCCTCGATGTGCCAAACCTCTTCGTGATCGATTTCGACGGCGCCGATGCTGAGCGCAACCGTAAACTCCTGGTCGGCTTCTTTGTTGTAACTGCGAAGATTACCTTCAAGTCGTTCGAGCAGTGTCGCGCTCGCCGCTTGTTTGATGTTCGGAACGAGCACCGCAAACTCGTCACCGCCGAGACGCGCGAGTATGTCGCAGTCGCGAAACGTGCGCCGCAGAATATCGGCCACGGCGCTGATGGCGGTTGAACCGGCGCGATGGCCCAACGTGTCGTTGATCTCTTTCAGACCATCCATGTCTGCGTAGATCAGGAGTGAGCGTGTTTGCGTGCGACGGCTGGTCTTCGCGTGATGTTCGGCGAGATTGAGAAAGCCGCGATAGTTGTAAAGGCCGGTGAGCTGGTCCGTAAGACTCAGATTGCGCAATGCTTCTTCGGCGAGTTTGCGTTCGGCGATCGCCGCTTCGAGCTCGTGCACGCGCTGGCGCAAACTTTCCTGTAGCTCAAGGATGCGCGCGGCGGATTGCAAACGCGCGCGGAGTTCGTGAGTGTCGAGTGGTTTCGTGAGGTAGTCGTCAGCGCCCGCTTCGAGTCCTTCCAGCAGATCTTCTCTGCGATTGAGTGAAGTCAGAAGAATGACGTGTACGGGCGTGTCGGTTTTTTCGCGACGCAGTTGCCGGCAGATCTCGATACCGTCGACGTCGGGCATCATGCGATCGAGAATCGCGAGCGGAGGCGCGCCTTGATCGTGCAACGCACGCCATGCGTCGTTGCCGTTGTGCGTGACGACGACGTCGTGACCCCACTTCTTCAGACTGGCGGTGAGGATGCGACAGGAGACCGGATCATCCTCAGCAATCAGGATCTTCATCGCGATCTTTTCTGGCGCTCCGCACCGAGAATTTCTTTGACGCGGCGAAACTCGTTTTCCAGACTTTGCAACAACTGCGTAGCGGAAGTGCCGCACTGGTTTTCGAGGTGCTCGAATTCGTCCGCGATCGCCGCGATTTGCAGCACGCCGAGATTGCCGCTGCTGCCCCGCAGACTGTGGGCCGCGCGTTTGGCGGTAGTGGAGTCGTTGTTTTGGATGGCGGTGTGGAGTGAGTCGAAAAGTCGTGGGACTTCGTCGAGATAGAGATCGATCAGTTCGACGACGAAGTCGGGCTCGCCTTCGATCTGTGCGTCTTCGTAACTCGCGAGCACCGCGAGATCGACTGCGGCTAATTCAGTGTGAGTTAGTGACATGGCTGCTCCGTTTGTTGGTTAAGTAACAGGCGGAAGGTGCTTTGAAACTGTTCGGTGGTGAAAGGTTTCGGCAGGAAGATCGTAACGCCCGCGGCGAAGCTGTTGGCGAGCAGTTTCAAATCTTTTTCTGAAGTGATCATCATCACGGGGATGCGCATGAGCCGTTTTTCAGTGCGCATGAAACGCATCAGGTCGATGCCTTCGATATGCGGCATCACCATGTCGAAGATCGCGCCGCAGAAGTTTGCATCGCTTTGCAGCAGTCGATACGCCGCGCCACCGTCGTGTGCGACCACGGCTTGGCATCCTTCCATTTCAACAAACCGTGTGACCATGTGGCGGATGACGGGATCGTCGTCGGCGATCAGGATGCGTCGCGCTTTCTGGCGCGAGTTGGTGAGCATGCTTCGTTCTCCTTGCTGCGAATTGATCGGGCAGGTTGGGGCAATTCAAACCGGGTGGGGTTATGTTGGGTAGGCATAACTCCACAGAGGACGCACGGCGGCGGCATTTTGCGCGCCGTCGAGGCGAGTTGAGCATCTGACGTGCCAACATCCGGGGTTCTGTGTAATCTGTGGGCTTCGACTATGACACAGACACAATCGGGATCGGCGCCGGGTGCGTCGCGCGCCAAGGTCATTATTGCGTTCGCTGCTATTTACCTGATCTGGGGTTCGACGTATCTCGGCATTCGCTACGCCATCGAGACGTTGCCGCCATTTCTGATGGCCGGCGCGCGCTTCTCGCTCGCGGGCGTGATGATGTTTGTGTGGGCCAAGTTCAAACGCGATCGAGGCGGCTGGTCGTGGGCGCAGTGGCGCCGGGCGTTCCTGATCGGCGCGCTGCTGTTGTTGTGCGGTAACGGCGGTGTTACGTGGGCCGAGAAGTATATTGCGTCAGGTCTGGCGGCGTTGTTGGTCGCGACTGAGCCGGTGTGGGTCGTGATGTTGAACTGGGCCATAACTCGCGAGCGTCCGAACGCGAAGGTGCTGTTTGGCGTGTTCATTGGATTGGTTGGCGTGGCGTTGTTGATGGGTGGTGGTTTGACTGATGGCCGTGAAGTTGGTGGGTTAGGTTTGGCGGGCGCGGGCGTCGTGTTGTTTGCGTCGCTCGCATGGGCGAGTGGATCGGTTTACGCGAACCGCAGGCCGGTCAAAACGACGACTTCGTTGGGCGCGGGTATGGAGATGCTTGCTGGTGGCAGTTTGTTGTTGTTGCTCGGTTTGCTGGCGGGAGACTTCGGTCACTTGAACCTTGCGCGTGCATCGTGGGTATCGATCGCGGCTTTCTTTTACCTCGCGATCTTTGGCGCGCTGGGTTTTACGGCGTACGGGTATTTGCTGCGCAACGTCACGACCGCGCGCGCTGCGACTTATGCGTACGTGAATCCGGCGGTGGCCGTGTTTCTCGGCTGGTTGGTGGCAAGCGAGCCGTTGACGATGCGGATGTTGATTGCTGCGGCGGTGATCGTTGCGTCCGTGGTGTTGATTACGACGTACGGCGGCGAGCCCGCGGTGAGCACCGAGGAGATACACGATACTGATTGTCCGGTGCCTCCGTGCGCGTGAGGTCTTCAGTCGATCATTGATCTTACTGTGCGGGCGAGCTCGAGCGCTGGATGGTTGCGTCCGATCTTATATCCATCTTCAACACCCCAGATCGCTGACAACACGGCTTGCGCGAAGCACCAACGCAACACACGCGAACGGTCCAACGGCAATGCTCTCGCGAGAATTTCTAACCGGCGCTCGACGGTTGCGCGTTGTGTGAAAAGTTTCGGCAGTTCCACAGGGTTTCTCAGCAAAGCACCAACTTCGTACTCCAACTCTCCCACGACACCTTTCGGATCGATCGCCAACCAACCGCGTTCGTTATCGTAGAGCACGTTGTAGTGTTGCAGATCGCCGTGCAGCAGCATCGTTGTGCGTTGAGAGGCGGCGAGGTCGCGATACAGGTTGTGAGCTTCCTGCACCAGCTCCGACGGAATCTGTTGGTCGCCGTTCTGCACGTACCAGTCAAATCCGCGGCTCCAGTCTGCAACCGTTGCGGTTCCTACCGGCGCGTTATGCCCGGCAAGCCTGACGATCACGTCAGCAAGAATTCGCGTCGGTTCATCATCGTCGCCTTGCCGGACCAAACTTACTAACTCCTCACCCGGATCGAGTCGTTCGAGCAACACCGCTCCGAGTTCAGCCTCATAAACTCGCACCACTCCCGCGGTACCAAACGCCCTCAGTACCTCACCCGAATGCGCTTCATCGTTCAGACCTTTCGCAATCTTCAGCACAACACGTTGGTCATCACGCACACCAAACCCGAGTAGTGAACTAGGCGTCTCGCGGATGTGTTCGAGTGTTACGTTCCACGCCGCCGCTTTAGCTGCTACAGTAGACATACATGAACAGAATATTCCAACTCGCACTTGTCGTCGCGGTCGTCGTGACGCTTTTCGGGAGTAACAAATCCGTGGCCCAGAACACAAACACCGCGAAGTTTCAGATCTCGTTTCCCGCCACACTCAACAAAGGACCGCTCGACGGCCGTCTGTTGCTGCTGATCTCGACCAGTACCGAAGGCGAGCCGCGCTTTCAGATCAGCGAAGATCTAAACACGCAACAAGTGTTCGGAGTCGATGTCGATGGCTGGAAACCCGGCGAAACCAAGACCGTGGACCAGAGTGCGTTCGGCTATCCGCGACGCAGCCTCGCGGATATTCCGCCCGGCGAGTACACCGTGCAAGCGCTGCTGCACGTTTACGAAACCTTCAAACGCGCCGACGGGCACACCGTGAAGCTGCCGATGGATCGCGGCGAAGGCCAACAGTGGAACAGCGCGCCCGGCAATCTCTACAGCACGCCCAAGCGAATGCGTCTTGACGGTCAAACTCCGATATCGATCTCGTTGGACCAGGTGATTGCGCCCATCGAACCGCCGAAAGATACGAAGTACATAAAGCACATCAGGATTCAGAGCGAGCGGTTGACGAAGTTTTGGGGACGCCCGATGTATCTCGGCGCGCACGTGCTCCTACCCGAAGGCTTCGACTCACATCCGGAAGCAAAGTATCCCCTCGTGATTTATCACGGCCATTTTCCGGCTGACTTCGACGGCTTTCGCGAGCAGCCTCCCGATCCTAATCTCAAGCCCGATTACAGTGAGCGCTTCAAGATCCAGGGCTACAACCGTATCGTCCAGGAGCAGGCTTATCAGTTTTACAAAGACTGGACCGGCCCGAACTTCCCGCGCTTTCTCATCGTCGAGATCCAGCACGCGAATCCGTATTACGACGATTCTTACGCGGTCAACTCCGCGAACCTTGGTTCATACGGCGACGCGATCACTTACGAGTTGATCCCGGAGATCGAGAAACGTTTCCGCGGCA
>DASXXL010000537.1:0-11960 GCA_036503085.1 Pyrinomonadaceae bacterium
CACAACGCCAGCACGCGAATTCCATAAGGGCGGTTCTCTTCCGACAGCGCCTCTGAAAACGACAATACAAACGCTTTCGTCGCGGCGTACGTCGCCATGAACGGCACGCCCTGGAACGATGCGGTCGAAGCAACGTTGATGATCGTTCCCTGGCGGCGCTCGCGCATTGGACCAAGAAACCGGTACGTCAGATCGACCAGAGACTTCACGTTCAAGTCGATGATCTCGAGCTCGGTCGCGAGATCCAGTTTCGCGAAGTCGCCCATCGAACCGAAGCCCGCGTTGTTGATGAGCATGTCGATCACGAGCTCGCGTTTGCGCGTTTCCTCGAGCAGACGAGCCGCCGCATCGGCTTCGGTCAAATCCATCGCGACGTACTGCGCGCGAATGCCGCTGGCCCGCCCGATCTCATTGCAAAGCGCGATCAGTTTGTCTTCCGAGCGCGCGACCAACAACACGTTCCGGCCGCGCCGCGCGAGCTTTCGGGCAAAGGCAGCACCGATTCCTGAGGAGGCCCCGGTGATGAGAGTCGTGTTCATTGACCAACCAATTGAATCAGATTCAACTCGATGATGTCAGGGCTGCCGATTCGAATGCGATTCAGGATTGCTTCGGACGGCGCGTTGTCGAGGTTGATGCGCGCCACGGCCGCGGCCGCGCCTTCGAAGACGATGTTCTCCATCTCCTGAACGTTGATCTGTTCTGACTTGATCGCATCGAGCACTCCGGCCAGCACGCCGGGGCGATCGACGTGACGGACCACGAGACGATACGTGGCTGGAGTTTGGCGCGCGAGGTTTACGACGTTCGGGACCTGTCCCGTTTCCTTGAACTCCCGCACGATGCGCACGGTCTCGGCGGCGATCGCTTCCTGTGCCTGGTCCGTCGAGGCGCCGATGTGGTGCGTGCCGTAGAGCCCGTCTTCCTTGACGATGTCATCCTTGAATTCGCCGGCGCTGCTGGTCGGCTCAACCGCATAGACGTCGAGTCCGGCACGAATGCCGCGCGTTTTCATCGCCTCAGCGAGCGCCTGCTGGTCCACGACTTCGCCGCGCGCGGTGTTGATGAAGTAAGCGCCCCGACGCATCGTGTTGAAGAAATCAGCGTCGATCGATTTTCGTGTTTCGTTGTTGAGCGCGAGATGAACGCTGACAACGTCTGCTTCGGCGGCGACTGCTTTCGGCGAGTCTTTGTAAGTGATGCCCAACTCCGCGGCGCGCGACGGCGTGAGACTCCTGCTCCACGCGATCACCGGCATGCCAAACGCCTGCGCGCGTGGAATCATCTCCTGTCCGATCTTGCCTAGGCCGATCAGGCCGAGCGTACGGCCAAACAGACCACGCGCTTTCGAAAACTCTTTCTTGTTCCACTCGCCGTGCCGCAACGCGACGGCGTTATCAACGATGCGCCGATCGAGCGCGAGAATCAGTGCAAACGCGAGCTCCGCAACCGCGATCGAGTTTTTGCCCGGACAGTACGAGACATAAATGCCGCGTTTCGAAGCAGCTACAACGTCGATCGTGTTGTAACCGGCGCCGGCGCGGACGACGAGCTTGATTGGACCAGCAGCCAGCATCGGCTCAGTCACTTTCGTGCCGCGGACAACGAGCACGTCAGGCGCTTCGCTGCCAATCGCGTTTGCCAGCGCTTCGTCTTTCAAATCCGGTTGATACGAAACCTCGCAACCGAGCGCTTCAAGGCCGTCGCGGCCGGACTGTTCGAATTTATCAGCGACTAGAACTTTCATATCGTGTGAATCAACAAACCGTCTCTTAACTTCGGTTCAAACCACGTCGATTTCGGCGGCATGATCTCGTTTGCATCCGAAACCATCAACAGCTCCTCGATCGTCGTGGGATAAAGTGAAAACGCGACCGCGGCTTTGCCTTCGTTCACTAATCGTTCGAGCTCCTGCGTGCCGCGCAGTCCGCCGATGAAATCGATGCGCTTGTCGGTGCGTACGTCTTTGATGCCAAGAATCGGATCGAGCAGGCGATCCTGAAGGACGCTGACGTCGAGCATGTTCACCGTTCCGATCGGCAGCGTGGCAGCGGGCGAGAGCTGCAAGCCGTACCAACGGCCGTCGAGATACATGCTCCAGTGGCCGCGTTGAGCGGGCTCAGGGTTCGCGTTTTCCGTGACTGTAAACTGTTGTTTCAGCGCGTCGAGAAATTCTTCTTTCGAAAGTCCATTGAGATCGCGGACGACGCGGTTGTAGGCGAGTATCTGCACCTGCGAATCGGGAAAGATCACGGTGAGAAAGTAGTTGTAGTCTTCGTTACCGCTGTGCGCGAAGCTCTGTTCGCGCAACTCCGCGCGGGCGCGGCTCGCGCTGGCGGCGCGATGATGACCGTCGGCGATGTAAAGCAACGGCACTGAAACGAAACTGTTGACGAGTGCATCAGTGTCTGTCAGTCGCCAAATCGTGTGACGAATTCCGTCTTCCGCCGTGATGTCGAACAACGGATCAGCTTCGATAGCGGCGGATACTTGTTCATCGATCTCCGGCTGCGTTCGATACGTCAGGAAAACCGGACCGGTTTGCGCGCGCAGCATGATCATGTGTCGCGTACGATCGTCTTCCTTGTCGCGACGTGTGCGTTCGTGTTTACGGATCGTGTTGTCGTCGTACTCATCGATCGAGCAAACGGCGACGACGCCGATTTGCTCGTGCCGGCCCATGACCAGTCGATATAGATACAGGCTCGGTTCCGCTTCTTTTTCCAGCGGGCACTCGGCGGTCATTTTTTGGAAATTCTCAACTGCTTTGCGATAGACCGCATCGCTGAGGATATCGGTTCCGGGCGGCAGATCGATCTCGGGCCGCGACACGTGCAGGAAGCTGAGCGGATTGCCGGACGCAAGCGCGCGCGCCTCTTCGGTGTTCACGACGTCGTAAGGCACACTGGCTACGGCTTGAGCACGCTCAGCCCGCGGACGCAAAGCGCGAAAGGGACGAATAACCGCCACAGATCCTCCTTCATCCGTTAACTACGAGGTGATTGATGTAAAGGCTATGTGGTTTTAAGACTAGCCGTTTAAGTGTGAAAACTCAAACGTGGCTAGGTTATAGTAACTTAGGAGCGCAGGCGTCTCGCCTGCATGCTGCGAGCGGACGCTGCGGTGGGTTGCAGGCGAGACGCCTGCGTTCCCAGGTTCGAGACGATGACGCCGATTGCCAAAGCTTTCGAGTTCGCGCGCCGGGCCACGCGCAAGTTTGTTTCTGACCCGCGCGAGGCGTTGCTGTTGTGTCGCATGGGGTGGTGGGTGAGTGTGCTTTCGGTGGGAGCGCGTTGCTGTTCGTTGCCGCGCGCGCTCGCGCTCGTCGCGGGCAAGCAAGGTAATCAGACGAGCGCCGCCGACATAAACAAGCCGGAACAACTCGCGCGCGCGATCGATCTACTACTTTCCGCAGACTTCCTGATGTTCAAGCCGATCTGCTGGAAACGCGCCGCCGTGCTCCATCGTTACCTCTCACGCCACGGCATCACCACGCGCATCATTTTCGGCGTACGCAACGAAGCCGCCGGCAAAGTCGCCGGACATGCGTGGCTCGAAGCTGACGGTGAACCGATCCTCGAGAGCACGCCGCCCGAATACGTCATAACCTATCGCTTTCCCTCGAACGAACATCTCGATCCGCAACTCGCCGCGCTCAGGTACGAATAAACTTCAGATCCGGCGGTACCTGCCCACATCAAAGAGTTGAAGCCGCTGCCGTTTGGTTGTTTGAGAGCAGTCTGCGAAATTAAAACGTAGTGCTCTATTAGCCTGGGAGCGCAAGCGTCTCGCCTGCAAGGCTGCGAAGGCGCTCTCACGTGTGTTTGCAGGCGAGACGCCTGCGCTCCCAAGGTAATCACCACCAAAATTAACCGCTCATCGTGGTCCAACCGTTCAGGGGAGGGCCTCGACATTTACAAAAAATCTGAACCGGCCGGTCTGCTGAACGCCGAGCAGGAAGTTGACGGTGATGGATGAATTGGCCGCCAACGGTGTCTCGAGTGTGATCGTTCCGGCGGAGAGTGTGGAATTAAAGCCGCCACCGAGAGGCTGCGATGGCGGAGTTTCCAGAGTTAGACCAGCGATGTCGATCAGTTCACCGGGGTTACACGGATCGTCCTCAGTCGAACCCGAAGACGTAAGCACGCGCAGATCGGCGAAGCCGACAGGCGCTGGGGAGGTAGTGATGTCGATGATGCGGAAGCGCAGACGTGTGACGTCATTAGCAGTGTTGTTAGTGATGACGCGCCGAATCGAGAGAGTGCCGAACGTCGCCTGGTTCTCCGGATCGGAAGTGAAATCGCGCACGCGATTGGGTGCATTCGACGCGGCGATGCAGGGCGCCATCAGAGTAGCCGGGAAATTGTCGTTCTGCTCGGTCGGGCTAGTGAGATTTTCCGCTCCGGGTGCGCCGAGCATGCCGTTAGTCGCAGTGGTGTCGACGTAGAGGAAATCGGCGGCATTATCACCGGTGTCTTTGGGCAGACCATCGGGCCGTAAATCACGATAACGTGCGTAGTCCAGCGTTGGAGCAAGCGGCGCATAACCGGCGCCTTCTTTGTAAACTGCATTGGTTTCGCTGGTCGAGCCGACTGCATCGAGCCGGTTTGCGAGGTTGTAGCTCGCGCCGCCCGTGGCGTTGTTGAAGAGTGCGATGCCCGCGTTGTCGGGGATTCCGGTGGCGTAAACGTTGTCTGGTTCAACTGCCAGCGAGGCGCTGCTGTTGGCGCAAAGATAGTGACCGTGGCTGGGAATCACCGTTCCATTCGGAACTGTGCAACGTGTCGTGCCGTCGGAAGCGGCGACACCGAGACCGTTCGAATCATCGGCCGCCTGCACCAGCAAAGACGCTGACGTTGTGTTGTAAAGTTCGATGAACTCGTCGTCGGCGCCGTTTGGACCACTCAAGCGAAACTCGCTGATAATCAACTGGCCCGCCTTCGTGGCCGGAACCGCGGTTGAGATATTGAGTGACCAGCCGCCCGCGATCGTACCGCCATTGCCGTCAGTGTCGTCGGTGATAAAGAGACTCCACGTTCCGTTTACCTGGTCGGCAGTCAAGCCGTTGAAGACACTCGCAAACGTAGCGGAGCCCGCAGGCGCGGGTTCGTTGTACGGTGGACCAATCGCGGGCAAAGGAAAATCGTCGCCGGTCGTGTCGGCGTTGAATGGTCTGTAGGTCGTGCCGTCGACCAGCGGACCCGAATCGGGCAGCGGCGTCGCGCCGTCGTCAGCGACGTTGACGGTGATATCGGAAACAGCGTTCGCGCCACCAACGTCAGACCAGAAGTGAAACGTTTGCCCGCTTGGTCCGAGCAACAGCATGTCGAGATCTTGCGGCGACGAGTGTGTCAGACCGTGAATCGTGACGGAGACGTTGGTGACGACACCAGTCAGACCAAGCACGTCGATGTCAGACGGATACGGAATCGCGGGCTCAGGATCGGTGCTGCTGTTGGTCGCGGGAATCTCGATCGGGGTTGAGTTGGAAAAGACAGTCGGTGAGCCGTTCGCCGCACTCGTGTGTTGCACCGGCATCGTATGAATGCCGGGAACTCGTGCCGCTGTTGTACTGGTTCGTGGAGTGCGCGCGATCGGTTGAGCAAGCGCCGGAAGATTTCTTACGACCGGAGTGGGTGAGGTCGGGAGGTAAACCGGTATATAGGACTGGGCTGATTTCTTTTTGCGTCGTTTCTTTTTCGCGGCTTTCTTACCGTAAGCGATATTCATCGCTCCCGGCATTGCGGGGCAGGGCATAAAGGCATGGACCAGCACGAAGGCAAGCGCACAACACAGCAGAGATCTGCGACGAGATCTAAGCATTGAGTATTCTCCTCGGGGGTTTTTATTTGTCGTGGACGATCAAAGTGGGCGATTTATTATGGGCGATGTTTTTGAACAACAACGCGATGCGCAGTCAGAACGTAACATGCGTTTACGCGTCGGTCAATCACTTTTACTAAAGCGGTCCCAATTGACGAAAAGCAGATACAGCGCGAGTTGATGCGGGAAAAAAATGTTCATGAAAAAGAGCGTGGAGAGGTGAAACACCACACCGCCGCCCAGAATCCACCAGCGCAGCCGCGGAAAGAAAACTGCGAGCGGAAATAAGAATTCCCAGAGCAACACCAGCGCCACCAACACCGGTAGATACGCTTTGATCTGCGGCAACCAGAACGCGAGTCGAAACGCGGTGTCGTGGAGGTTATCGAGCGAGTGATAGATTGCGAGCGAGGGAAGATTGTCGGGGCTGAGATAGCTGAGCCAGCCGGCGCGCAGTTTTATCAGGCACGCGCTGAAATAAACCCAGGCCATCAGCAACTGCATCAGCAACATCGGGTACGCGTAAGCAAACGCCGGCTTCTCGACACGCTTTGTTTTCCTTAACCATTGCTCGAGCGAGAAGCGATCGCCGCACGGCGTGAAAGCCAGCACCGCGAGACAATAAACGCCAAGCATCTCGTCATGGTTGAAGTGCCCAAAGCTGCGCAACAAACCCTGGTAGAACAACACCAGCAGAAACGAACTCTTCGTCGAGACGACAGTGAACAATCCCGCCGTGCTTAGCAGCAACGACACGACCATCACGACTTTCAGGATCGTCATTCCCGACGGCGTCACCAATCGATCGTAAAAACTCCACGGTAGAAACTTCATCACGCCTGTGGGCCGCATAATCGTGACGGGCAGATGTCCGAGCGCGGAGAATGACGCGATTAAGACGGAGATGAGAAACGTGCCGTGGACCACGACGCGCGCCACGCCCAGTGCGAAAGCGCTCGACGGAACGACGCGATTTATAATTCCTGCCGCCACGTTTGAATGAAGTTGTCGTAGCCCGCGTAGCTGCCGCCTTCCCAGCGATACATGTCGAGCCGGATCGCTTTCAGGCGTTGCGGTGAAGTGGGCGCGAGGCGTTGGTTGTAGAGATCGCCCCACGCGCGCAGCAGATCGGGCAGACGCGCGCCCGGCGGCAAGTGTTCGAGACCGCCTGATTCGCGCAGCAATTCGGCGTTTGCCGGATGCAGGTTGGGAATTTTGAAAGCCTGATTGTCGACGGTCGCGTTGACCATGGTCCAAGTGCGCGCATACAGCGCGTTCGTGAGACTGATCGCGGGAATGTCGAGCGTTTCGCCGGAAACCGTTTCGCCGCGCAGCATCCAGTAAGTACGCCCGCGTTCGAGCAGCCCCGGCGCCATCATCACATTCCACGCCGCGACGGGATAGGCGTTGCGCACGTAAACGAATGCCCAGAACAACGGCAGGAAGATCGCAGCGGTGAGCAGAGCGTATTTGATCTTCAGCCAATTCATTACTTCGCGCTGACTAATTTGTAAGTCTGAAAACTATCGAGCAGCCGTTCGACGCTGAGCGTGGCGCGATCGGGTTCGACTTCGTAACTCGACGTGAAGTCGGCGACGATCTCGCCGATCGATTTGCCTTGCTCGAGACCTCTCCAAACGATCATCGCGGTTTCGTTCAGTTGAAAATAGCGTTTGGTATTCAGGTCGACGAGTATGCCTTCGCCGCCGTCAAAATCAGTGACGACGACGTGCTTGCCCGTGATCAGATTTGCTGAATTCATTATCGTTGGTTTCCCAGTCGTTTTTGTTCGAGTAGTCGATAAGGCTCGTTGGCCCAACGCTCGGCGGCCTCGTGTATGTGTGCACCGGCCGCGCGTTGTTTCGCATCTGTGTCGGCGACAAAAGCACGATCGCCGGAGATCGATTTCGAATACGTTTGGCTTTGGCGCGCGATGGTTGATAGTTCGGCAGCCGCAGGTTCGGCCCCGAAAAAGTTCAACACGTTCGTTATTTCAGCCAGTGACAGTTGGTTGTAATTAAGCAACAGGGCGCGATCGTTTGCAACACGGTTTGCGGTTGCATAAAAGCTGCCGAGCGCGCGCGCGCAGAGTTCTGCGGTGCTCATCGTAGCGACGGCTTCAGTCGACGTGCCGGTGATCGAAGCGAGGATGCGATGATCTTCATCCTGTAGCCACGTGGGAACGTTCTGAAGGTTCGAGACGATCGTCTCAACCGGATCGCGATACAAAAACACCCACGGCACGTCCGGCCAGATACGTCGAATGCGTTCGATTTGCGAGACGCTGCAACAAGCGAACTTCACGAACAGATGCCGTTCGTTACCGCTGCGGCGTTGGCCCAACGCTTTCACGACGCTGCGCAGAAAAATCCAATACAGCTTTGCTTTTGTGCCGTGTTCGTCGACGTCAGTGATGAAGCGTGCGATGAGCTTGTCGAGTGCGGGTGGTTCGGAAAGAACGATCGCGCCGTCGATCGCACGGCACGCGTTCGCGAGCAGCGTCGAACCGCAACGCGAGGAGTGAAAAATAAAGCCGGACGGCGCGACGCTGTCGAAAGTTGTTTCGAGTTGGACGAGAGTCTCGAATTCGGTGAAGACTTCGCGTCGTTCGGGATGCTGCGCCTTCACGCGATCGACAGTTTGTTGAAAGAAAGGCTCGGCGAGATCCACACCTTTCATGTCGAGCCACGTCAGACCCGGCCGCCCATCGACCACCGCCGCATCGACCGGCAGCCAGCCTTGCAGTTCATCGAGCATCATAGCTTGTCCTTGAAATCACTTGCGAAATGATTTCTCCGCGCAACCTCCGGGTCCTCTGTGTCTCTGTGGTCAGTTTTGCTGAGAGATCATTAACCACAGAGACACAGAGGACACGAAGGCTGCACAGAGAAGAGCGGGTCAGTGACTCTTGAGGCAATTCAGCGAGCGCCATGATGCCAGGGGATCTTGCCGTAAGTTTGCAAACAGAAGAGACACGGTGAGCCGGTGTAAAGATCCGGCGTGGTTCCTCGCGCGCGCAGGTTGGTGAGCGTGTCTTTGCGTTTTTGCAGTTGCGCTGAGGCGAGCACGCGCAGCTTCGCAAGCGCCGCAGCAAATGATTCGACGTTCAGATCCGCTACCACGTCCGGCTCTTCGGCGGCGCCGCGAAATCCCGAGAGGTTGCAACAGAGCGACAGCCGCCCGCGATAGTCGACGTTCATGCTCGTGCCGGCGAGCGGCGCGCACGGCGCGCGTTGCACGTCAACGTTGTAATAACCGACGTCGATACCAATCTTCGTCTTGAAGATGCGCGCGAGGATCGCGATCTCTTCTTCGACGGCGCGCTGTTCTTCGCGATTGAGCGCGAGATCGTTTTCGGCGCCGATCGAGGTCGGCATTACGTGCGCAAAGTTCAACGCCGCGGCGCCCATGCGCGCGGCGAAGATCGCGATCTGTTCGAGTTGGTTCACGAGATCGCGGCGCACCACGATCTTGATCGCAAACGGGAGGCGCGCGATGTAGCAACGCGAGAAGGCCCGCACGAGACGTTCGAACGATCCGTTGCCACGCCAACGGTCGTGAGTTTCGCGATCGGTGCCGTCAAGACTGAAGGCCACATGTGAAATGGCGTTGCGGTTTGCCAGCAACGCGGGCCAGGTGCGTTCGAAGTGCCAACCATTGGTGACGAAACTCGCTTGCAGACCAGACGCGGCGACAGTTTCCAATACTTCGGCAAACTGCGGATGCAGCGTCGGCTCGCCGCCGGTGAAGTTGACGTGCGTGATCTGCGCTGCTTCGCGCGCCTCATCGATCACGCGGCGCAGCAGTGTGAGCGGAAAAAATTCGGCGTGATGGCTGTAGAGGTTGTCTTCCGAGCGAAAGCAGTAGCTGCAATGAAGATTGCAGATGTTGGCCAGTTCCACACTCAAACGATGTGGGCCATAGTCATTGGTGAAGTGGCCCTCAGTCTCCATTGTTCACGCGTGACACGCAGCGCAAGATGATGTGTGAAGCTCGATCGGGTTCGAGCAGATCCGTTCCTGCCTGAAGATCGAAGCCCCGGGCTTGGTGCGCGAGACGCGACAGGAGTTGCAAGTACGGGCCGGCGACTGCGGTGTCGTACGTGGCCCAGGGACAGGCGCGAATCAGCCGTGTCATGGTTTCCGACTGGTCCAGCGCGGAAATTTGTGTTTCGTTCAAGCCGCTGATCGAAGTAAACAACACGGATCGTGGCGCGACGCAGGAAACAGCCGGAACTGCGAATATGCTCGCGGGTTCGAAGGAGGTCTTGAAGCGGCTTGGTCCAACAGTGGCCCCAGATGCCGGCGAGAGTGCGAAGAAACTGCGAAAGCCCCGTGCTTCAACCTCTTCGCCCGCAACATTCAGCAACAACTCGTCGTCTGAAAGATAACCCCAACCCGACTTCACTAGTTCCAGCGTCAATGTCGATTTGCCGCTGCCTGACGGCCCGACAATCAGCACGCCGTCACGCGTATTCGGCACGACAACACCAGCGGCGTGTAGCTCAAACAAACCAAAGCGCCGCATCGCCGCGCAAACCGCAAACGACGTAACGCGTCCTAGTTCGACGTCGTTGACTTCACGGATGAACACAGATACACAAACCGGATTTTTGTGCTCGAGCAACAGCAGCGAGTTATTAAACTGCAAGTACAACTCGTCTGTGTCCACGTAACAACGCCCGCCTGCGGCAACTTCAAACTCACTTAGACCACGCGGAATCACAGGCAAACTGTCTGCACTACTAAAACTAATCTCGATGTCGGGATTCAGATCGCAAGAAGCGACGGGCGTAAGTTGCCACCCGCCGAAGAGTCGTTCGATGCGAGCGGCTAAGTGACGATCAAAGCACTGCACAAATAGCAACCGACCGGCAACCGCAAAAAAGCTTTGCGAGACCGGTCGGTCAAGGACGTCAATTCCTAACATGAAACCCGGAATTTAATTGTTAATTGGTTACGCCGCTCGTTGCTGCCGCAAAGAACGTGGTTGCCTCGAGAACATCTATCGGAACGGAAATCACCGGCTCAACAAACACCTTCTTGCCTTCCTTAATCTCGCCGCCGGTGTTCCCGGTTTGCACCCCGGCTAGTTCTTCATTAATCGTTTCGCTTTGCTTCACCAAAATTGCCGCCTCCTCGAGTCAGTCGAATTAAATATAGGTGCTTGATCGACGCGTGGCAATCAAATTTTCGGACCACGTGTCGGCGGGCACGCATACCAACAAACTACTTCATGGTCCCTGTTGCGCGTTCTTTGCCGGTTCGGCAAGGACCAGCCGCAGGGCCCGTTTTTCAGCACGAGTGAGGTCAGCTCGATAGAACAGCTTGATGTTGGGGGAGAGCTGGCGCACAACATCTTCGATGGGAAGTTTTGTGATATCAGCGTCGATGGGATCCAGCCGCTCGTTCTGAATGTCGACCGGAATGCCGAGCTCTTCTCCAATCTTCAACAGGATTACAGGCAACGGTTGCTTCTTGGCTTTCACCGTCAGAGTGTTGTTCTCGTAATGCACCCGCAGCGGTTGTTCTTCGAGCTTCTTCCTGGCTTCGTCAGTTTCCGGTTCGACTCCGTCTTCCGTGTTACCTTCGACCAGCAGCGTCTGATTTGAACCACTCACAACAGCGGTGGCGGGTGGTTCGCCCTGGTTCTGATCGAAAAAGTAAATGCCGAGAGCTTTTGGCGGATTCGACGAGCCGGTGTCGAGTTCGTAATCGACGTAAACCGTCGGCGACATCAGTTGCAGCGCGGGCTCGAGCGTCAACTCGCTGAACTCGATCGTGAGCAATTCCTTCTGTCTCTCCGGACCGAGAAACACCGGAATCTTCAACCGCTCCGACAACGCGTTCGCCACCTCGGACATGTTCGCTTTCTCGGCTTTCAGCGACAGGTTGAGAATGGGCCGCGTCTTGATCGTCCAAACAAAACTCGGTTTCTTTTCCGGCTTTTTGTCGGGGGCTTTTTGCGCCGCGGCGCTGGTGACACAAGCAACGAGCAGAAGCAACAGTGCGGATATTTTTAGTTGGCCAGGGTTGATTCGAAGCTTCAAAGCAACGCTCCTTCGATCAAGGGCAAACTAGCACGTGCAAAAAAATCCGTCAATTTATGCTTTCAAAAGTGTGGTGCAGTTTGGACCT
>DASXXL010000538.1:0-2148 GCA_036503085.1 Pyrinomonadaceae bacterium
ATCTGCGTGCCGTAGTAACGCGACAGAATGCCGGTGCCACTCACGCGCGAGGCGTTCGTCAAAATCGCGATCGGAACCGCCGAACAAACGATGATCATCGAGCGCCAGAAACCGTAAGTGCGCAACCAGCCGAACGGACCACGCGGCGGGTTCGAATCGCGCGATCGTGGGTAGGTGAAATAAGCAAACACCACCGCCAGCGTCACTAACGTCATCAGCGAGCGAATGCCGCTGCAAGCCTCCACCACTTCAAGTTTCTTCGTGTCGACCGAATTGAGTGGTTTCAACTCGATCACGTTGCCTTGCCGCAGCACCGGAATGCCGAGCACGCTCATGGACCATACGGCACAGCGCGAGGCAAACAGTTGCAGCGGAAAAGCGATCTTGTTGAAGATGATCGCGGGGATCGGAATCGCGAGTAGCAACAGGCCCAGCGGCACAAGGATCAGCCGCAAAAACGCGAGCCCGCCGAAGTAGACCACCGTGCCGGCGATCAGCAGCACGAGCGACATCCGTTGCGTGTAAAGCTCCGCGCCCGCCACGCCGGTCCATAACGCAAACAAAGCAAAGACGACGGCCAGCCCGCCCAGGAGCACCGAGGGACGAGCCGGCGTCGTCGCAAACTTATCGCGTTGCTGCCAAAGGATGTAACCGATTAAGAAGGGGACGAGAAGACCGTGCGAGTAGTTTTCGTCAAACCACCAGTCACGCGAGAGTTTCACCAATACCGCGGCATAGGTGAAAAGAATGGCAGAAATGATAGCGTAGGCGCGCCAATGATACCTGGCGACGGCCGGGACACTCATACAAGTTCCTTTTGATCATCCTCACAAGCGGAGGGCAATTCCCTTGCGAGAACGTGTTCGATCCGAACTACACCACCCGGGTTCGTTTTATGGGGAGAAAGCTTATAACAGGTCGGTGGGCCATGACAAACACTTGCAACCGGCTCCGACAGCAGGGGAAAAAGCTTAATAGCACCTCGTTTCCAAAAATTTCTTTATCTGTGCTTAAACCATCACGGAACCACGATGCTCGGCGCGTTGCTCCGGCGGCCACCGACAATCAGGGTCAGTTGCACGTTGCCCGCGCCGGTTAGCTGGGGGATCACTCTGAACGTAACCTGATCGAGGCCGGGCACCATCCCTTGAGCGCCCGCGAAGTCGACTGGCAGCATGAAGGTTTGTCCGTTTGCGAGACGTGCTTCAACCGCCACCGATTCCGCGAAATTCGGCCGCACCACGCCATCGACGATCACGTCGTTCGTGATGTCGGAGTCACTGGCGCTGCCCGTGATGCCGGTGGCGAAAATCGCCAGCCGCGTCTGCTTGTCAGGGCCAAGGTTTGGTTCCGTTATTACGCCCATATCCGCGGTAGTAAACGTCTGGTTGTTCATGACGACGGCCGGCCCGGTCTCCTCATCGTCCATGGTCATGAGGTGCGAAACGTTTTGTTCAATCGCCATCATGCCCTGGCAAACATATCCGTCCTGCGACGACACGATGATCTCAACCGTTCCCGGCTGCACGTCGGCCGGCAGGTAGAACTTCACCGTCCACGGCGACGCGTAAACCACGGGCACGGCGACACCGCCGACCGTGACGCTGAGACCGGCGACTTCATACGGCAGCATACCCGCCGGCGAGAGCGTTCCAAACAACGTCTGTGACACCATCGGCTGAATGTTTCCGCCACCGATGATCGCCGTCAGGCTTCCCGGTCCAACTGAAGGCACGACCGACAGTCCGTAACCGATGTTTGCCTGGCCCACCACGAGGCTGGTTAACGTATTCGTCGCGTTCGCCTGGTCGAGACTCGTCTGCGAGATGACGCCCTTCCGCATCAGGTCTGAAGCGATCGCGAGATGTGCGGCGACGCGCAGCAGATCGTTCTTGATGTTCGGACTCGTCGCTGCTTTCATGGCGAGTCCATTACCCGCTTTGCTGAACAACAGCGCGCCATTGATTTGCGCGTCGATGGTCGAAGCATTCACACCAAACGAAGCGATCTCCGCCTTGAAGTCGGAGTAAGCCTGTTGAATGTCGGCCGTGAGCGAGTTGATATCGGAAGCGAGTGCTACGTTTCCAGTGCTGTTGACGTCAGCCGAACCGACGAATTCCGCCGTTTGCTGGAGCAGAGTGCTCGCAT
>DASXXL010000539.1:0-4039 GCA_036503085.1 Pyrinomonadaceae bacterium
CGCTCGTGCTTGCCGCGCTCGGCGGACTTTTCTCCGAACGTTCCGGCGTCATCAACATCGCGCTCGAAGGCAAAATGCTCGCCGGCGCGTTCACCGCGGCGGCCGTCACATACGCCGCCGATAAGGAACTGCATCTCGGCAACGTGAGCCCGTGGGTGGGCTTACTCGGTGGCGTCCTCGCGGGGCTCTTCATCGCCGTCATCTACGCGGTGAGTTGTATCAAGTTCAAAGCGGATCAGGTGGTGAGTGGCGCGGCCATCAATATTTTAATGCTCGGTATTCCCGGTTTCTTAAGTGGCGCGCTTTTTCTGTCGTCCGGCTCGACGCCGCAACTCCCGAAGGACCACCTGTTGCCGCAGTCGCCGGCGATCATCGCGATCACGGTTCTCTTGCTCGTCGCGCTCACATGGTACGTGCTTTACAAAACACCTTTCGGTCTGCGGTTGCGTGCGGTCGGTGAGAAACCCGAAGCTGCTGATGCCGCGGGCGTGAGCGTCGCCAGGATGCGTTACTCGGGCGTGCTGATCGCCGGCATACTCGCGGGTCTCGGTGGCGCGTATTTGTCGATCGGACAGTCATCACTGTTCACGAGAAACATGACGGCGGGCCGCGGTTTCATCGCGCTCGCCGCGCTGATCTTCGGCAAGTGGCGACCCGTGCAGACGCTGCTTGCCTGTCTGTTGTTTGGTTTCACCGAAGCGGTTTCGATTCAGATGCAAGGCGCGGTAAAGTTACCTTCGGGTGAAGACATTCCGGTGCAGTTCATTCAGATGGTGCCGTACGTCTTGACCATCGTAGTGCTCGCGGGCTTTATTGGTTCGTCGCGGCCGCCGCGCGCATTGGGCGTACCTTATCAGAAAGAGAAGTAGGGATGCGTATGGTTGAGGGAACGGCAGGCACGGGTCTTTACGAACGCGCGGAACATGCGTCGCGAGTGATTCGCGCGCGCACGAAGCTGGAGCCGCGCATTGCGATTGTGCTCGGCAGCGGTTTGGGAAGTTTTGCCGACGACTTTGACGATGCGGTTGCGATTCCGTACGAAGAGATTCCCGGCTTCATGCGTTCGACCGCGCAGGGTCACGCAGGCCGGCTCGTGATCGGCAAAGTCGATGCGGTGCCGGTCGTCGCGATGCAGGGCCGCGTTCATTACTACGAAGGTTATTCGCTCGAAGAAGTCACGTTTCCGATTCGCACTTTCAACCTGCTCGGCGTGAAGACGCTGATTCTGACGAATGCTTCCGGCGGCATCAACGTTCAACTGAATCAGGGAACGTTGATGGTCATCAGCGATCATCTGAACCTGATGGGCGACAACCCGCTGCGTGGTCCAAACGAAGAACGCTTTGGACCACGGTTTCCTGATATGACGTCCGTTTACGCGCACGACTTGCAGGCGCTCGTAGTTGAAGAAGCGAAAGAGATCGGCGCGGACGTGCGACGTGGTGTTTATGGCGCGCTGTCTGGTCCGAGTTACGAAACGCCGGCCGAGATTCATCTGCTGCGCGCGCTCGGCACTGACGCCGTCGGTATGAGCACGGTGCCGGAAGCCATCGTCGCGCGTCACATGGGCATGGAAGTGCTCGGCATCTCGTGCATCACAAACATGGCCGCGGGCATCAGCGACGAACCGATCAATCACGAGGAAGTGATGGCGACGGGCGATCGCGTGCGCGAGACGTTTGCGCAGTTGTTGCGGCGAGTGGTAAATCGAATTCATAGTCGCGTGTAGGTGAAGTGTGAGTCTAATCATCGGCATTTCGGGGGGCACGGGCTCAGGAAAGACAACGGTTGCGAATCGGATTCTCGAATCGGTCAGTGGCGGCGAAGTAGTTTTCATTCAGCAGGACTCCTACTACCGAAACATTACGGACCTTCCGCTTGACTACCGGCACATCGCGAACTTCGATCATCCGGACGCGCTCGATAACGATCTGCTGGTGAACCACGTGCGCCGTTTGAAAGCGGGCGAAGCGGTTGAGCTACCGCTTTACGACTTTCGCACGCACACGCGCCTGAGCGAGACGCGGCACGTCGAACCGAAGCCGATCGTGATCGTTGAAGGGATTTTGATCTTTGCCGATCCGCGTTTGCTCGAGCAGATGGATATCAAAGTGTTTGTCGACACGCCGGACGATATTCGTTTCATTCGACGGCTGCGGCGCGATCTCGACGAACGCGGCCGTACGGTGGAGTCGGTGATCGAGCAGTACGTCGCGACGGTGCGGCCGATGCACATGCAGTTTGTCGAGCCGTCGAAACGGCACGCGGACGTAATCATTCCTGAAGGTGGCCATAACCTGGTAAGCATTGATTTGCTCAGCGGAAAAATTCGCGAGAGGCTGGCCCATGAATTACTTAACGTTGGAGGGCAACTTTGAGCGAAGAATTACAGCCGCTGATCGAAGCGGCGCAGCAGGCGCGGCAATATTCAGTCGCACCGTTTTCGGGTTTTCTTGTCGGCGCCGCGGTGCGTACGGGCAGTGGCAAAGTCTATACGGGCTGCAACGTCGAGAGCGCGAGTTATGGCTTGACCGTTTGTGCCGAACGCGTCGCAATCTGGAAGGCGTTGTCGGAAGGTGAGCGACAGTTCACGGAGCTCGCGGTAGTAGCGGATACCGAAACTCTCACGCCGCCGTGTGGCACTTGCCGCCAGATCATCTGGGAGTTTGCGCGCGGGGCGAAGATCGTGTTTGCGAACCTCGCCGGGCAGAGTGAAGTTTTCCATGTCGCTGAATTGCTGCCACGCGCGTTTGATGCGCGCTTCTTGAAAGGAAAAAAAGCAACCGAGTAGTTGTTTATGTTAAAGCTTCTCCTGACCGTTGCGCTCCTGATCGCCATGACTCTCAACTCGCTTCCAGATGTTGCCGCACAAAATCGTCGCGAGACGGTCGATCTGCTTGTTTTGGGCGGCACCATCGTGACGATGGACCAGACGCGCCGCATCATCGACGATGGCGGCATTGCGGTCTCGAAGGGACGCATCGTCGCGATTGGTCCACGCGCTGAGATCGAGCGCGCGTACACGTCGCGGCAGCGCGTGAGCGCGGAAGGAAAAGTGCTGACGCCGGGTTTGATTAACGGCCACACGCATATTCCGATGGTGCTGTTTCGCGGGCTCGCGGACGATCTCGATCTGCAGGACTGGTTGACGAAGTACATCTTTCCCGCTGAAGCGAAGAACGTGACCGAGGAGTTTGTGCGCGTCGGTGCGCGGCTCGGACTCGCCGAGATGATTCGCGGTGGGACGACGACCTACTGCGATATGTATTACTTCGAAGATGCGATTGCGGACGAGACTGCGAAGGCCGGCGTTCGCGGTGTGCTCGGCGAAACTGTTATCGATTTTCCTGTCGCTGACAACAAAACGTATGACGAAGGTTTGTCTTACGTCGAGAAGTTTGTGGCGCGTTGGAAGGGAAACGACCTCATCACTCCGGCGATCGCGCCGCATGCGCCGTACACGGTTAATGAAGAACACTTAAAGGCGGCGCGCGCGTTTTCCGACCGCACCGGCGCGCCGATCGTTATCCACATCGCGGAGACGAAGCGCGAAGTGGACGACATGGTGAAGGCGAAGGGCGCGAGTCCGGTCGCTTATCTCGACCGCATTGGGTTTTTGAATAATCGGGTGATCGCCGCGCACATGGTGTGGCCGCAAGGCACGGACCTCGCGATCTTGCAGCGTCGCGGTGTTGGTGTGGTACACAATCCGCAGTCGAACATGAAGCTCGCGGCGGGTGTGGCGCCGGTGCCGCGCATGTTGAAAGAGGGTGTGTTGTTGGGACTCGGAACGGATGGCGCGGCGTCGAACAACGATCTCAACATGTGGGAAGAGATGGACACGGTGGCGAAGCTGCACAAAGTTTTTACGGGCGATCCGAAAGTGATCTCGGCGCAGCAGGCGTTTGAGTTTGCGACGATTCGCGGCGCGCAGGCGCTCCATTTGGAGAAAGAGATTGGTTCGCTCGAGGTGGGGAAGCGCGCCGACCTTTTAATCGTCGATCGCGACACGTTGAATCAGATCCCCGTCTACAACATC
>DASXXL010000540.1:0-1628 GCA_036503085.1 Pyrinomonadaceae bacterium
TTCTCGACGCCACTCGGCGGACGCCAACTCGAGCAGTTCATCGCGAGCTGCAACCTCGATCACGTCCCTTCCGATCAGATGGCGCTTGTTGCCTAGAAAACCATCCACAGATTACACAGATTTTTTTAGCGGCGCTTCAAACTCGCGCCGATCGCGCCTTCGGCGAGCGGCGCCATTATGGTGTAGCCTTGCGCGTTCGGGTGCAGGCCGTCGTCGCTCAGCGCATCTTTGAGAAAGCCCTTGTCGTCGACCATCGCGGAGAAGTAGTCGAGATAAACGTGGTGGTGCGCTCGCGCGAACTGCTGTAGCCAGCGGTTGAGTGCGAGGATTTTCTCGGGCGGCCTGCGTACGGTTTGAGTGATTGGTTTGCCGTCGCGCATTTCGTAGTCGCTGACCGGCAGGACCGAAGCAAGCACGACGCGAATGCCGTTCGCGGTGGCGAGATCGGACATCGAGCGGAAATTGTCTTCGATGGCTTCGAGCGTGGTTGGACCAGTGTTGCCGGCGAGATCGTTTGTGCCGGCGAGTATGACGACTACTCGTGGTTTGAGCGCGATCACGTCGGGACGAAAGCGGATGAGCATTTGCGGTGTGGTTTGGCCGCTGATGCCGCGATCGATGTAAGGCTTGCCGGGAAAGAAGCCGCCGTAGATGGGGTCGTCCCAGGAGTCGGTGATCGAGTCGCCCATGAAGACGACGCGTTGTTCGTTCTTGGCAGGTGCAGTAACTTTTTTGTTGTCTTCGTTATAACGCGCGAGGTTAGGCCAATCCGTTTTGCAATCCGCGTTTATCCCTTGTCCAAAAACACTCACGACAGACAACCACAAGAACAAACAACATACGCTGAACTTAATCATAAAATTAGCTCCGTGTGCGCCAGCGATCGATCGCGACGGCGACCACGATGATCGCGCCGATGATGATTTCCTGGATGTAGTTGGGCCAACCGATCTGCTGGCAGCCGTTGCGCAGAAACGCCATGATCAGCGCGCCGATCATCGAGCCGAGAATGCTGCCCTCGCCGCCGCTCAAACTCCCGCCGCCGATCACCACCGCCGCGATGATGTCTAACTCCGAACCGGCAGCGACTGTCGGATCGCCTTGCCGCAAACGCGACATCTGCATCACGCCTGCTAACCCGAAGAGCAAACCCGCCAACGCGTAGATCCAGATCTTCAAACGGTCAGTGGCGAGGCCGCACGCGCGCGCCGCTGCTTCGTTCGAGCCCAGCGCGAACACGCGACGGCCGAAGACGGTGTTGCGCAAAACGATCGCGGCGGCGATTGCCAGCACGATAGTGATCCAAACGCCGGGCGCGACGAGTAGCCACGGCGGATTCGGAAACATCACGAGTAGTTCGTTGAGCCACGTGCCGGGCATGTTGACGGTCTGCTGGTTCGCGAGCCACTTCGCGATCCCGCGCGCGACGCCGAGCATGCCGAGTGTCGCGATGAATGGGACGACCTTGAGACGCGTGATCACGAGACCGTTCACGACGCCGACCACGCCGCCCGTGAGAATGCCGGCGCCGAGAGCGAGCGTTGGCGAGAAGCCGGCGTTGATTGCTAGTGCCGTGACGACACCGGTCAACGCGATCGTCGATCCGACGGCGAGATCGATGCCGCCGA
>DASXXL010000541.1:0-3894 GCA_036503085.1 Pyrinomonadaceae bacterium
AACAGCGGAATTCGCACACCCGAACTGATGTTGTTGTTCGGACTGGGCCATGAGCCGATTGTGAGTCAGGGATGGGTGTCGCCACTGTACGGAATCAAGGAGGTCGCGCCGGTTGTTAGTGTCGTTTCGCACGGACAAGCACGCACCGACTTCTTCACGTTGATCGTTCCACGCAAACTGGAGGCGCCGCTGCCACGGTTCACAGTGAAATCGGCTGATCTCGATCCGCTAAATACAGGCTTCGTTGTCGTCGAGCAAACTGGTGAAAACTGCGAACAGGTTGACGAGATCCGCTGGACCAACGGCGCACAACCGAGCTGGAGGCGTACGTCGCTATGAACCTGTCGTCCTCCACGCCGATGCTCGCCGCTGATCCGGCACTGCCGCAACGCGATCTGTTGCTGGATGAAGCCGTCATGAAGGAATACCTCTCGCATCTGCTCGCGCGTAACGGAGACTGCGGCATAGAGGAATGCGAGCGGCTCCGAACCAAGTACCGGATCGGGACGAGTCTGCGCGTGCTCTACGAAGTTGCCGGCAACTGTCGATCGTATCGCATCGCCGCACGCGCGTTTCCGCGAACGCGTCACGTGACAAATAGCTTCAGCTCGTCTTCCGAGATCAACGCGCCGGAGTTGAACACGACGTTCTGGATCTTTCCGCACGACCGCAAAATCAAACAGCTTTCGGCGCTGAACCAAATTCCCACAGAGTTGCGTTACGTCGCGGGACAGACATGGACAAAAAGCCGCATCGTTGGACACGCGCCGGAGAAGTCCGTCACTGCTCAGTGCCTGGCGGAAAACAACCAGGTGCTCGCCTACGCGAAGGTTTACGCCGGTGACGAAGGGCGAGATTTTTTCAACACCTACGTTCATCTGGCGGACGAGTCACCAAAACAAAATCTACACGTACCGCGTGCGCTCGGTTACTTCGAAAAGCATCACTTGCTAATGCTTGAAGCGGTAGCCGGCTTTTCGCTTTCCACGCTCGCACCCGCGCAACGCGGCGATGCTTTCTTTCAGCTCGGCAGAGCACTACGAGCACTTCACGCGACCGCTCCGCCCGCGTCGCTGCCCCAAAGCGCGCGCTTCACTCCCGAAGCGCTGGCGCGCACCGCGGCGACGATCGGCGAGGCGCGACCGGACGTCGCCACTCTGGTCCAACAGTTAAGCCACAAACTCATCGCGCAACACGCAATGTATAGCGGCGGTGAACACGTGTTCCTGCACGGCGACCTGCACCCGAAAAATATTCTGCTCGATCGTGAGCGTCTCTTCCTGCTGGATTTTGATCAAGCCGCGCGCGGGATCGCGGCGGTGGATCTCGGCAGTGTGATCGCCGGCCTTCATTGTGATGCGTGCATCGGGTCGCTCACCTGGCGCGAGGCCTCCTCGCTTACACACGCAATTCTGGCGGGCTATGGATCACTCAGTGCATTTGGAACACTCGAATCAATACGCTGGCACGTTGCCGCGGCCCTGTTGCACGAACGGGCCCTGCGCGCAGTGACACGCATACGCCCTCGCGTTTTGGACAAACTACCGCAGCTCTTACAGATCGCTGAAGCCGTGCTGAATGGAGGAATCGATGCAAACTAGATTCCGCAACATCATCACGCGCAATCTCACTGCCGAGAAATGGAATTTCGTGCTCGCGATCGTCTGCACGTTGATCATCGCCGGCGCCGACCTATTGCGGCCGTGGCCACTGAAACTAATTATCGACAACATCCTGCTCGGAAAGAGGCTGCCACACTGGCTGCGTACGTTCGAAACCTTTTTCAGCGCCGATAAGACGTGGGCCACAGTCGCCGTCGCCTCGTTGCTGATCGCACTCAGCGCGATCAAAGGCTTTTCCGTTTACGCGCAGACGTCGATCACTTCGCGTATCGGTTATCGCATCGCGCATGCATTGCGCGGCGAGCTGTTTTCGCACTTGCAGCGCCTCTCGCTCGCGTTTCACAAACGCGCCCGGGCCGGTGAGTTGCTGACCAAAGTCACCAGCGATACGAATTCCGTTCGCGATGCCTTTTCCGAATTCGCACTCACGCTCGTAACTGAAGCGCTCACGCTGGTCGGCATGGTCGTCATCATGCTGGCGATGAACCTCACGTTGAGCCTGGTGGTGTTGGCGACATTTCCCGTGCTCGCCGTGATTTCCGTTTATCGCTTTCGCCGCATTCGCGACTCAGCACGAAAGGTGCGCAAGGCAGAAGGCAATCTTGCCTCGCGCGTGAGTGAAACGCTGCACGCGATCGCCACCGTGAAAGCATTTGGCCGCGAACGATATGAGACCGAGCGCTTTGAGTCGGAGAGTTCGGAAACGCTGAACGAGAGCATTCGCACGGCGCGTCTCGAAGCCGCGTCGTCACGCGCCGCGGACATTGTCAATGCGATTGGCACGTTTGCCGTGCTCGTCTTTGGTTCGTTGCAGGCTTTGCGCGGACGCGTCACGCCCGGATCGCTGCTGATTTTCGTCTCATACATGAGCAGTCTCTACGTTCCGATCCGTACGCTCGCGAAGTTATCGGCAAAACTCTCGCGCGCTTACGTGTGTGCCGGGCGAATCTCGGACACTCTCGGCATCGAACCCGAACGCGAGGATGCGCCCGGCGCTGTGGAAGCAACTTCGTTGCGCGGCAACATCAGTTTTCGGCAAGTCTCTTTCGCGTACGGCGCGGGCCAACCAGTGCTGCGCAATATCTCGTTCGATATTCCGGCCGGACAGAAAATCGCGCTGCTGGGCCGTTCGGGTGCGGGTAAATCGACAGTCATCAGTCTGCTTCTGCGACTTTACGAAGCGCAGCACGGCGACATACTCATCGACCGCATCAACGTCAAGGACTATCGCCGCGAATCGTTGCGCCAGCAGATCGGCATCGTGATGCAGGACATCGTGATGTTTGGCGCCACGATCAAAGAGAACATCGCTTACGGAAAGATCGAAGCCACGCCGGACGAGATCGTCCGTGCGGCGGAGGCAGCCAACGCTCACGAATTCATCAGCAAGCTCGAGGATGGGTATGACACCGTGATTGGCGAAAGGGGAGGCACACTCTCTGGGGGGCAGCGCCAACGGATCGCGATTGCGCGCGCGTTCGTGCGCAACGCGCCCATCCTCGTTCTCGATGAACCAATGACCGGGCTTGACGTGGAGAGCGAAGAAGCCGTGCGCGATGCACTGCAACGGTTGATGCGTAGCAAGACCTGTTTGCTCATCACGCACGATCTCGCTTCGGCAGCCGCTGCTGATCGCGTGTTGATTCTCGAGCACGGCCGCATTGTCGAACAGGGCAAACCGCTGGAGTTGATCGAGACCGGCGCACGTTATCGGCATTTGTGGGACACGCATTTAACCAGGAGCCGGACCTTGGCAGTTCCCGTCCAGTAATCAGATGAGCTCTGCCCTAAAAGTCCGATGCGAAGTGACCTCTCTGTGCAGTCTCTGTGTCCTCTGTGTCTCCGTGGTTGGTTTTGCTAAGCGAATTATTAACCACAGAGACACAGAGGACACAGAGATTGCACGGAGAACTCGCTCTGAAGAGTTTTGAGGCAAACGTAATCAGATGAGCGCACGACCTGCAATTCTCTTTTACTGCCAGCACTCATTGGGTATGGGCCATCTCGTGCGTTCACTCGCACTGGCCGACAGCGTACGCCGACGTTTTCGCGTAGTCCTACTGAACGGCGGCCGAATGCCGAAAGGAATCGTGGTCCCAGCCGGGATTGAGGTCGTCGACTTGCCGCCGGTGGGAATGAATGACGCAGGGGCACTTGTGAGTTATGACAAGCGACTCTCCATTGAACGAGCGCTGGACCGCCGGCAGAGAATCATCCGCGACTCCTTTGCAAAGTTACGACCGGCCGTTGTGTTGATCGAGTTGTTCCCTTT
>DASXXL010000542.1:0-7964 GCA_036503085.1 Pyrinomonadaceae bacterium
TAGCGCGTGCGTAACGGATCGATCGTGATCTCCGGTTTCGGCACACTGCCTTCAGGAATCAAACCCGACGGCACATACAACGGATACACGAGCGCGCCAGACTCGGAGAGCGCTTCGAGAATCGCCGGAAACGGCAGAAACGATTTATTGTCGTCGCCGTCAGACATCACGACGATCGCCGTCCGCTCGCCGCGCAAACGTTTCACCGGTTCACTCAAAACGTAACCGAGCGCGTCGTAAAGCGCCGTGCCGCCGCCCGCGTCGATCTCGTCCAACTTTCGCGAGAGCATCTGCCGGTCAGTGCTGAAATCAGAGATCACCTGGATGTCGTCGCGGAAGCTGATGATCGAGATGCGATCCTGTGGGCTCGCCGTTCGTAAGAAGTCGCGCGCGGCTTTGCGAATGAAGTCCATGCGCTCTTCGACACTGCCGGAGACATCGAGCAGCAGCACGAGATTAAACGGTTCGTTCGCGGGCGAAACGTTCGTCACGCGCCGCTCGATGCCGTTTTCCCAAACCGTGAAGTCCGACTCGCGCATGCCGCTGATCGCGCGGCCGTTGCGATCGGTGACGCTCGCGTTGAAACGCAGCAGTTGCGGCGCGACCGCGCTCACGATGTGACCGGGCGCGGTGCGACTCACGAGCTCCGGCTCTTTCTCGGGCGGCGGCAAAGTCTTCGCGTAATCGCCAAACATCTTCGGCGACACCTTGCGAATCGCGGCGACGAGTTCGCTATCGCCGCTGCGCACGATCGCCCGCGCCGCTTCCGTCAACGGACGTTCGCGCAGATCGGCCGGCGCCATTTCTGGATCGACATTCAACAGCACCACGCCGCGCTGCGTGCGAAAGTTGAGCGCGACCTGTTTCTCCTTGTTCTCTTTCTCCTGCTCTTTGTCCTTCTCGCTCTTCTCGCCTTTCTCTTTTTCGGGCAAGCGGCCTGACAGTCTGAACATCCCGCCTGCCTTCTCTTTCACCTCTCGCAGTTCGACGTCGCTCATGTAGCGCGGCCGGCTCGCTTCCCAAACGAAGTCATACTTCAAAACATCAAGCGGAACGTCGGCGTGAATCGTTCCGGTATCGGTTTTGACAATCGCCGATTCGACGTTGCCGACCACGTCAACCGCGCCCGCCTTCCCATCAACATTGACTTTCGAACGCACCGGAATCGTGACGATCACGTCGATGCGATTCTTTTCGCCGCGCGGTCGCACGTCGACGAGAATGTTGTTGCCTTTGGCTTCGACCTTCACATCGCCCGGCTCGATCGGAGCGCCCGCTGATTTCGCATCGACCGTGACTTTCTTTTGTTGTTGGTCAGACGCAACAACACTGACGCGCCCGTCGAGATTTCGCACGGTTAACTCGACCTTCTCCGGAGAATCGAGTTCCTGTTTGAAACCTTGGGCGAGTACCGGACAGGAGAAAAATGCGAGCAGTAAAACGCAGGGTAACGCCTGGAACAATTGCCTGAAAAACATCGCGACAGATCTTGCCCGCCGCGCGCTTAGTGGTCAAGCGCGGATTCGGGCTATCATACGCGCCGAGGAAACCCGCTTTGGCCAAGACCGAGCCTGCCCAGGACCAGCGTCTGTACATTCACAATTTGGTGAAGCGCGACCCGCTGGCCGGACTCGCCGAAGACGTGCGCAAAGGTCTCGCCGCGAAGCAGAAACGGTTCTTGCCGAAGTATTTTTACGACGAGCTCGGCTCGCAACTCTTCGAAGCCATCTGTCTGTTGCCCGAATACTATTTGACGCGGGCTGAGAACGAGATTCTCGAACACTACGCCGATGCGATTGCCGCGTCGGTTGACGGAGAAATCACGCTGGTCGAGATGGGCAGCGGCAGCGCGTCGAAGACGCGTCTGGTGATTGAGGCGTTGTTGCGGCGCCAGCCGGGTTTGTTGTTCATGCCGGTCGATATTTCGGCGTCGGCACTCGAAAGCAGCTCGCGAATCTTGTTGCAGTCGTATCCGCGGCTCAAGATCGAAGCTTACGCGGCGGACTACTTCGCAGGCCTAGCGGAACTCGGAAAGAAGCCACGCAAACGCACGCTCGCGCTGTTTCTCGGTTCGAATATCAGTAACTTCGATCGCGAAGAAGCGCTGCGGTTTTTGCGCGCGCTCCGCAGCGTGCTGAACAAAGGCGACGCGCTGTTGCTTGGCGCAGATTTGAAAAAGGATCCGGCGGTCCTCGAAGCGGCGTACAACGACGCGCTCGGCGTGACGTCGGCTTTCAATCTCAACGTGCTGGCGCGAATCAATCGGGAACTCGGCGGCACGTTTGATCTGCGCGCGTTCAAACATCGCGCGTTTTACAACGTAGCGATGGGCCGCATTGAGATCTACATCGAGAGTCTGTTCAACCAGCGCGTGCGCATTGAGAAGCTCGATCTCGAAGTCGACTTTGCGGTCGGCGAGCTCATTCATACCGAGAACTCTTACAAGTACGACATGGACGGCATCGCGAAACTCGCCGCCGATACCGGTTTCGAGCGCTCGCACACGTGGTTCGATTCGCAGGAACGTTTCAGTAGTAATTTGCTGCTCGCCGCCTGAACCGCGCTGATGAACGACGCTGCCGCCAATCATCAGCTCGTTCAGTTTCACAACGTTAACTTCACGCTGCCAAACGCCGCGGCGCCGATCATTTCCGAACTAAATTTTTCTGTGGCCCGCGGCGAAACGCTGGTTTTGCTCGGTGAGTCGGGGTGTGGGAAGACGACGACGTTGAAGCTCGTGAATCGGTTGTGGGCGCCGACGGCGGGTGATGTTGTGGTGGAAGGCAAGCGCACGACGGAGTGGGATCCGATCGCGTTGCGGCGGCGGATTGGTTATGTGATTCAGGAAGGCGGACTGTTTCCGCATTTCACGATCGGGCGGAATGTTGGGCTCGTGCCAAGGTTGTTGGGTTGGGAAGAGGCGCGAGTAGACGCTCGAGTCGAAGAGTTGTTGGCGTTGGTCGGGTTGGAGCCGGGGATTTACACGGATCGGTATCCGCGTGAGCTTAGCGGCGGGCAGAGGCAGCGCGCGGGAGTGGCGCGGGCGTTGGCGGCCGACCCGCCGTTGTTGTTGCTTGATGAGCCGTTCGGCGCGCTCGATCCGTTGACGCGTGCCAGTTTGCAGCGTGAGTTTGCTGACCTTTCGAAGCGATTAGGCAAGACGGCGATACTCGTGACGCACGACGTGCGTGAGGCGCTCCTGCTTGGAACGCGCATCGGCCTCATGCACCGTGGCCATTTGCTGCTGCTGGAACCGCCTGATCGGTTTCTCGCTTCTGATAACTCCCAGGCACGCGCTTATCTCGACACGCTCGGTCTTCCAGAAACCTCCGCAGAACAGGCTGGAGAACACGGATGAGTTTCTGGCACTTTCTCCAGCTCAATTGGCCCGATCTGCTCGGCCACATCGCGCAGCACGTCAAGCTCGTGGCTATCGCGATCGTCGTCGCGGTTGTGATCGGCGTGCCGACCGGCATTTTGCTGACGCGTTATCGCGCGTGGCGTGGCCCAGTGCTCGGCGTCGCAAACGTGATGCAGACGATCCCGAGTCTCGCGTTGTTTGGATTCCTGATCCCTTTGCCGTTCATCGGCGGCATCGGCGCGCGCACCGCGCTCGTCGCGCTCGTGGTCTACTCGCTGCTCCCAATCATTCGCAACACGATCACCGGCATCATGAGTGTCGAACCGAGCGTGCGCGAAGCCGCAGTCGCGATGGGCATGACTGACGGCCAGATCCTGCGCCAAGTCGAGTTGCCGCTCGCAATGGGCGTGATCGTGACTGGCATCCGCGTCGCGACTGTGATCGCGGTTGGTGTGACAACAATCGCAGCGGCAGTCGGCGCGGGTGGTTTGGGCGTCTACATTTTTCGCGGTTTGCGACAGTACGACAATAACCTACTGCTCGCGGGCGCCGTCTCGTCAGCGCTGCTCGCGCTGGCCGCCGACTTTTTGTTGGGCCTGCTCGAACGTCAATTTAGTCAGCGCAAGCCAGGTAGATCGCGAGTGGTCCTGCGGTTAGCAGCGGTAACAGCGGTGATCATCCTTTTTATCTGTGTTCTGCTTTGGCGTGGCGGTAGTAGTAACACGGATAAAATCAGGGTCGGCTCGAAAGACTTCACCGAATCCGCGTTGCTCGCTGAGATCATCGCGCAAATGCTCGAGGCGCGCGGCGTCTCGGTCGAACGTCGTTTCGAACTCGGCGGCAACCTGCCACATGACGCCCTCGTCAGCGGTACGCTTGATCTCTATCCCGAATACACCGGTACCTCTTACACGGCGATTCTCCACCACAAACCCATCACTGATCCGCGGGCCGTCTACACCCAAGTCAAACAGGAATACGCCGACCAGTTTCACGTCGACGTCAGCCCGCCGCTCGGTTTCGAAAACACGTTTGCGATTTTGATACGCGGCGCGGACGCGCGAAAACTCAACCTGAAAACAATCTCCGACGCCACCCCGCACACAAACACGTGGCGCGCGGGCTTCGGCCAGGATTTCATGTCGCGCGACGACGGCTTCCCCGGTTTCTCGAAAGCCTACGGTTTGAAATTTGCTGACGTACGCGAGATGGATCTTTCACTGACTTACATCGCGCTCTCGTCGCGTCAGGTCGATCTAATCGCCGGCAACTCGACCGAAGGCCGCATCGCGACGCTGGATCTGTTTCAGCTCGCCGATGACCGTCATTATTTTCCGCCGTACGAGGCGGTTTATCTGGTGCGGCAGGACACGCTCGCGCGAGTGCCCGCGTTGCGCGAAGTGCTCGACAAACTCGCCAACGCGATCTCGACCGAGGAAATGCGGCGGCTCAATTACGAGATTGACGGCAACGGGCGCGACCCGAAGGAAGTCGTACGTGAATGGATCGGAGGTAAACGATGACGCTGCTTCAACTCTTATTACTATTGCTGATCGCGGGAATTTGCGGGTCGCTGGGGCAGGCAATCGCAGGCTATTCGCGTGGCGGCTGCCTCGTATCGATTGCGTTGGGATTTATCGGCGCATTACTCGGACTGTGGCTCGCGCGCCTTTTGGGACTGCCCGAACTGATCCCGGTCGTAATCGGCGGGACCAGTTTTCCGATTATTTGGTCGATTATCGGTTCGGCGCTGTTCGTGGCCCTGATCACACTCATAACTCGTAACCGAGCGTGGTGAGCCACGAACGAGCCGAACTCTATCTTAGTTACTTGGTGCCGCCGTCGTTGTTCGGGGGATCAACGGCCATGGCGGCATCAACGGTTTGGGAATCCAGAGCGCCGGCGGTTTTTGTCGTTGTAGTAGTGCCGCCGTCGTTGTTGGGTGGATCCACTGCTGGGTCGACTAATTGGTTATCTGTGTCGGACATTGTTCTGAGCTCCTTACTTCCTGGGAGTTAGAGAGGGTTTAATCCTCTTGATAGAAGGCCCGAATGTCGGGCCGTGACTTGTACTGCTTGAACGCTTCGGGGCCCCATTGTTGTTCCAGTTTCGCCCGGGCGTTCAGCGCATTGGTTAACTGCTCCTGGGCCTTGGCTTTATCGCCCAGCTTCTCGCTGGCACGTGAGGCTATCAACCAAGCCCGCCATTCCGACTCATACTGCTCGCCGCGTGCGAATCTTGCCTGAACGTCGCTGGCGAGGTTTAGGGCTGTCCTGGCGTCGTTACCGAGTAACGCCGCCTCCGCCTTAACTAGTAACGCGTGAGATTGAAGCAAAAAGTCTCCGCCGTCGTTAGCCATTTTTATGGCCTCGTCGCAGAACCTCAACCCCTCGCTCGCGTGTTCCAATTGCGCCTTGGCCAAGCCGATCACCGATTTAGCCTCGATCACCACGTCGTTGTTTTGCGTGCCCGCCGCGGCAATTGCCTCGTTTGCGAAGCCGATGGCGTCCGGGAACTTACGTTGGCTCAAGCGCAATTGGGCCTGGTAGAGGCGAACGGTCGGGAGCAATTGCTGGTACTGGTCTTTCGCCTCGGTGACCGTCTTCCACGTCTCATCGAGTTGCGCCTCTCCCTGATCGTAATGGCCCAGCCGCCACAAGACGTTTCCAAGGTTTACTTTGTTGTACGTCGTTTGGAGCGCGTTACCCAACTTTTGATAGCGGGTCAGCGAGTCCTGATACTGCTTTTCTGAGGCGGGAAGGTTTTCCTGGTCGAGAAGCACCGCGCCGAGCTCGACGTAGGCCGCCGCGATCCAATTTTCGTTTCCGTTGTTTTGCGCCAGGTCGAGCTTTTCATTTGCGGTCCGAAGCGCGGCTGCGTAATCGCCCTTCCTCCGGTAACCGCGCACCATGTTTGTCAAACAGGTGAAAGCGCTATAGGGATAATTCTTCTCCTGGAAGAACTTCAAAGCTTGCTGCGCTTGTTCCAAGCCCTGATCGACGCGCAAAGTCGAAATATAGACACCCGCGAGATTAGACATTGCTTTCGCCTCACCGATGCGACCTTTGTTCGCGCGGGCCAATTGAATCGCTTGATTGAAATACTGCTCTGCGTTCCTGAAGTCCTGCTTGCTCGAGTAATAGTTGCCCACTTCAAGCAGGCCGGAAGCGGCGAGGTTTTCGAGGTGTTTCTGGGTTGCGATACTGACTGCCTGTTGCGCGAAGCTCTCTGCGTCGGAAGCATGGCCGAAGCTGGAAGAAAGATAGCTCAGTTCGATTAAGGCAGAGATCTGTTGCGCCTCTATACCCATCGTGCGCGCAGCGTCGAGACATTGCTGAAGCTGAGCGCGCGCATCGTCGTACCGGCCCGCTATGCGATAAAGAATGCCGCGGTTGCGCAGCACCTCGTTTATGCCTTCGTTGTTGCTGGCCGCACGATACAACTGCTCCGCCTTGTCGTACATTTTCAGCGCGTTATCGCGTTGGTTCTTTCGGTTGTAAATAATTCCCGCTCGCAAAAAAGCGGTCGCATATTGACCGTTGTTCAACGAGATCGCCTTCAGATAACTCTCCAGTGCCTTATCAATTTTGCCGTCGTTCTCGTAGGCGTAACCGAGATCGACGTAAGCCTGACTGTCGTCGGGCGACATCTCGGCGATATCGCTATAGGCCTTGGTGGCTTCGCGGAAATCCCGCAGGGCCATCGCTTTGATCGCGTCAAGATAAAGCGAGTCTTTCCTGGTGATCGCGGCGCCGTTTCGCGTGAGGCTTTCAACGATTAGCAGTTCGTCTTTTGCGTTATCGATGTAATCGAGTTCGGTCCAGGCTTGGGCCAGGCGTGCGCGTGCGAGCGAGTAGTTGCTGTCAATCGCGATTGCCTGCTGGAGTGCTTTGCTGGCCTGATGATACGCGCCGTTTCGCAGCGCTTCGTTGCCGATCTCGTACCACTCGCGCGCGGCGGGAGACGGCTGATAATAGCTACGCGGCCAAAAATAAATCCCGGCGCTGATTATCAGTCCGATCACGACGATCGCGCCGATAAACGAGACGAGCGAGAAACGTTGCCGGCGCAGTTGCATCGTGAGAGTTGCGAGCGCGCTGGTTGCGCGTTGCAGTTCGGCCGGCGTCTTCTTGTTCGACTTTGTGACGACGGGAACGCCGTTGCCGCCCAAGCCGGCCAGTGCCGCCTGCAACTCCTTGAGCATGTCGTCGGCCGATTGGTATCGATCTTCTGCCTTCTTTTGCAGCGCCTTCATCGTGATGCGATCGAGCGCCGGCGTGATTTGCGGGTTGAGCTGCGAAGGCGGCGGTGGCGTCACGTGAATGATCGCCGCGCCGATTTCCAGCACGCTGCCACCGCCGAACGCCGAACGGCCGGTCAGGCATTCATACATCAACGCGCCGAGCGCGAAGAGATCGCTGCGGGTGTCGATCGGTCTGCCCGTTGCTTGTTCGGGTGATAAGTAAAGCGGTGTGCCGACGATGACGTCGCTACGAGTTTGCGTGGAATAGATTGTTTGCGCGTCAAGATCGACCTCGCTCGACGGCGGATCAAACAAATGCTTCACTAGACCGAAGTCGAGCACCTTCACCTGTCCGCGTTC
>DASXXL010000543.1:0-2595 GCA_036503085.1 Pyrinomonadaceae bacterium
AAGATGTTCACGCCGGCTTCTTCACACTTCTCGCCGAGCCACGCCGTGAGACGATTCAACGAGACGAGGTAGTAGCCGTGGTTTTTCAGCGGCGGCGGCGTGATCGGCGAACGGATCGCGCGTTTTTCGGTGAGGTAGAGAAAGTAGTCTTCTTTGACGGGCGATTCGAGCGGTGCGCCTTGTTCGCCGAAGTCCGGAATCAGTTCCTTCAAAGCGCGCGGATCCATGACTGCGCCCGAGAGTATGTGCGCGCCGACCGCCGCGCCTTTTTCGATGACGGCGATCTCGATGTCGCCGAGGTCACTCTCTTTTACAAGCCGCGCGAGGTGCAGTGCGCCGCTGAGATTCGCTGGCCCCGCGCCGACGAATACTACGTCGAAGTCCAAAGTCTCACGTTCCATAAGCGGGTCAGTATAGCTAATCTGTACGATCTCTGTAATCTGTGGTGTAAACTCTCGCAAACTCCGATGAGAACCTTAACGAACATGCGCTCGCACGCCGTTATCGCCGTCGTGCTTACCCTCTTTCTAATTGTCGGACTGTTGACTACGAACTCCGCCGTAGCGTGTGGTCCATTCGTACTCGAAACCGTTTTCGTTCACACCGTGCATCCGGATTTTCCGCTCGCGCGCTTCGCGTCCGGGCGCATCGGCATGGTGCAGCCGACTTACGCGCGGTCTTATCTTTACGTCGCGTATCGCTATCTTGAAGGCGCGCCCTTCACAACTGACGAACAAAAGGCGTTGACCGAGTTGTGGAAAGATCGGCTGGAAACAGGCGCGTCGCTGGGCGATGAAGAGTGGGTGAAGAGTTGGCTGGAGGCGCGCAAGAAAGTGTTGACCACTGAGCCGGCGCCGATCTCGGTTTATCGCAGCCGCGAGAAACCAAACGAATATGAGACTTATTTGAACTGCCAGAAAGATTCGTTCGACACCGCGATTGCCACGCTCAACGAGCGCATCGCGAAATACGGCGCCGACAGTGGTGCTGTGAAGACGTGGGTCGAAGCGCAGGACCAGGTGTTTAGCAATTGTGCCGGCGGTAACTCCGTCCCTGCAGCAGCTCCACCAGACGCTGACGCTTTGACGCGCGCAGATCGCGTCTACCAGATCGCCGCTGCAAACTTTTATGCGACCAACTTCGACGAGGCGCGCAAGGGTTTCGCCGCAATCGCTGCTGACGCAAGTTCTCCCTGGCAACAACAAGCTTCGTATCTGGTCGCGCGCACACTCGCACGCAAAGGCAGTCTCGGGCCTGCGGAACAGAAACAGCAATCACTTGAAGCCGCCGAAGCGCAACTGCAAAGGATCCTTGCCGACAAGAAGCTCAGCTCGTTGCACGCCGCTTCGCTTCGCCTTTTGAATCTCGTCCGTTTGCGTGCGCATCCAGCCGAGCGACTAAACGAGCTCGCGAAAATCCTGAGCGCGAAAACTCCAAACCCGAATCTAAAGCAGGACCTTTGGGATTACACGGTTCTGTTGGACGGCTTTTTGGAAACGGATGAGTCTGAGAACAAGCAGGCGACGATCCCAAAGGGAGAGGATTTGACGGATTGGATCGCAACGTTTGAAGGGACGGGTAGCGAGGCGGGCGATCATGCATTTGCGCGCTGGCAGGCGACGCGATCGATGCCGTGGTTAATCGCGGCCTTGACGTTAGCGAAAGGCAACGGGCCGCACGCCGGTGAACTGTTAGCCGAAGCGCAAAAAGTGAAGAACACTTCGCCTGCATTTCCCGCGGCGCGCTTTCACGCGATTCGTTTCTTGCTCGAGTCAGGTAAGGAAACCGAAGCTCGCACGCTTCTCGATCAGACGTTGAAAACCGAGCGCGCGCGCTTTGATGAGTCGACGGTGAACCTGCTGCTCAGTCAACGAATGCGCCTTGCTAACAATCTTTCCGAGTTTCTTGCCGATGCCGCACGCGTGCCGGCGGCGTTGAGTTGGAACGACGACGGGCGTGAGATTCCGGCGGAGGATTCGGAGACTTCAGAGGAAACCAAAGCCAAAAAAGGCAAACCGTTCTTCGACGTCGATGCGGCGCACGCGATCAATCAGCAGTTGCCGCTGTCGGTGCTGAAGGAAGCCGTCAAAAGCAACGTACTGCCCGCCGGGCCGCGACTCGATCTCATCCAAGCCACGTGGCTGCGTGCAGCGATATTGGGCGACACGCAAACCGCCGATGAAATCGCGCCGCTGCTCGCGCAACTCGTTCCGCAAACAGCAGACCTGCTGACGAGTTATCAATTGGCCGCACAGCCTGACGAGAAGAAGTTCGCGGCAATTTACATGTGGCTAAAGACGCCTGGTCTCGAGCCCACGGTCGATCCCGGCCTAGGCCGCGAGATACCGCTGCCCCAGCAGGATCAATTGCGCGATAACTGGTGGTGTTCGGCCGCGTTCCAGCCGGCCACGGCGGAAGAAAACCGTGAAGTAATTCAATTTACCGCCGTGACCACCGGCGCGCCGCCGCGTTTTCTCTCACCGCAGGAAGTGCAAGCGGCCGCAAAAGAATGGAAGGCGCTCAACTCTTTCGGCGCGGCGCCGAACTACATTGCCAAAGAAGTCATCCAGTGGGCCAACAGCCATCCCAACGACT
>DASXXL010000544.1:0-12204 GCA_036503085.1 Pyrinomonadaceae bacterium
GACGACCTTCACGGACGTCGCACGTTTCCCGACGTTCACCGATTACAACGGCGGGCTCGTGCCGGCGAGTCTCGTCTTCACTTCCGCGTTGAACTTCCGTCCTGACGGAACGTTTCCCGCCGCGGCGCAGGATAGTGAAGGACTCAACCCGCAACGAACCGCGCAGATTTTTTTGACTTCGCTGCCGGCGTCGACAACGCAGAGTTTCAATCGCCTGACGAACACGCCCGCTTTGGGCGCTGGCAATACGTTTGGCGGAACGCTGCCGGTGACGAGCGACACACGCAAACGCATGGCGTTCGTGCTCGGCGGTCTCGATCTTGGTGGCGGCAATCTGGATTTCTCGGCGGAGTTATTTTATCTGTTGAGTCCGCAACCAACGGCCACATCCAACGCGGTGCTTTCATTCTTTACCGGCGCCAGCAACATGCCCGTCACAGCGGCTACGCCCGCGCCGACTGCTAGTCCGACGCCAACTCCGACGCCAACTCCGAGTCCGGTGCCAGGCCAGCCTTTTGCCCTCGCTCCCGGTGAGTTGAGTATCGTCCGTTCGACCGTTTCGCTTGCGCCGGCGAACGCCATGCCCTGCACTACCTTCAACGGCTGTGCTTCGGAAACATTGCGCAGTCCGGCGTTGCCGATCGAACTCAATGGCGTGTCCATTTCATTCAATGGCTACGCGGCCGGACTTTACTTTGTTGGCGATACCGAGAAGCAGATCAATTTCGTGATGCCGATCGGCGCGTCGTCTGCTCTGGAGAACGTCGCGGTCAACATCTTCAACAGCGGAGACAACAGCGACACGATCCTGCACGGACTGGTGAACCTCACGATTGCTCAACCTGACATCTTCAGTACTACGGGCGATGCGGGTGGGCGCGCGGTTGCTTTCAACGTCACCAATCCAAATGCGCGCACCACCGAGCCGTTCCCTGTTACTTCGAATGACGCAACCGGGACCGCTGTGCCCACGGTGATCGAGTTGAATGTGACAGGTGTGCGCTTCGCAGTTAAGTCGGAGATCTCGATCACGATCGGAACAACCGTGCTGCCTGCGGAGAACATCGTGCTGGTGCAGCCGAACCCGGAGATGCCTGGTTTCGACATCATTCAGTTTACGCTTCCGGCATCACTTGCGGGTGCGGGAGATGTGCCGATACAGGTGACGTTTATGAGTACGTCTCCGGCTGTTACGACCGTGAGTCGACCAGCCGCCACCGCGCCGCACATAACGATTCAGTAGCTGAAAAGGGCGGTCTTCGCGGCCGCCCTTCTCATTTTTAGTTACCGGAAAAACCTTCGCTGCGGGGCGGGCGCCGTGCTACCATGCGCCCGTTGGCCGGGTTCCCCAGCCTTCCAACTCCCAGGCTTTTTCGCGATAACTCGTCCTCGCCAGGAAGCTCAAAATGCATTATCCCGCCGCCATCATCGCAAGTGTGATCCTGTCTCTGGCGCTCGGCGCCGGAGAGCGGCTGGAAACGCGCGACTCGTCTGAATTCGATCCCGCTCCGCAAACAGTGCGTCGTATTCGTTGGCCCAAACGGACCATCGAGATCTCGTTCTCCAACTCGCTGCTCACACCCGGCGCGAACATCAAACCTGACAGCGACGTCGTCGGCGCCGCGAAACGCGCGCTCGCGCGCTGGTCCAGTCTCACGAACATCAACTTCGTCGTGAACTGGACTGCCGCAACCTCGGTCAGTCCCGCTGACGGCGGCGACGGCGTGAGCCTGATCACGATCGCCGACACGCCCGAAAACGAACTTTTCAATTCAGACTCGACGACCGCCCGCACGCGCATCTTTTTCAACTCCGAAACCGGCGCGATCGCCGAAGCCGACATCAGCATAAATCCGCAGCCGCGTGCCGAAGACGGCACCGAACTTCAGTTTTCCACCGACGGCACGCCCGGCACTTACGATCTCGAAGCAACGTTCACGCACGAGATCGGTCACCTGCTCGGTCTCGAACATTCCGCGGTGCTCGGTTCGACGATGCAGGAGCGCCAGGCGTTCAATGGCACGTTCGGTTTGCCTGCCGTGACCGAGCGCACGTTGAGTGAAGACGACCGGCAAAAGATCCGCAGCTTGTATGGTCCAGGCCAACGACTCGGCAGCATCGAAGGAAGATTATTTGACAACCGCGCGGCCGGCGCATTGAAGCCGTTGAGCGGCGTCACTGTCTGGGCCGAGAACGTCGCGACCGGACGCGTGATGGCGAGCGCCACCACCGCTGACGACGGGACTTACCAACTGGAAGGACTCGCCGCCGGACAGTATCGCGTGATGGTCTCACCCACTTCTCCCGACGCGTCAACCATCACGCCGAAGTTTCGCAGCTTCGAATTGTCGAACCAGGTCACGGTGAAAGGCAGCGGTGCTACGCCGCTAAATTTCAACCTCGTGCCGCCGCAAGCCGCTTCGCTGAACCCCAAGTTTATCGGACTGAATGCCGAGCTCTCGACGGTGGCGTTGCCGCTCGAGCCCGGGAAGCGCGTGAAGTTATATCTCGGCGGTGAAGGCGTGGACCAGGTGCCCGGCACGAGCATCGTCGTCAACTCGCCGTACTTCACGGTCGATCCCGCGAGCCTCGCGCGCGAACAACTCCAGACGCCGTTTCCGGTGATCAGCGTCGAGCTACAGGTCGCGCCCAACGCGCCGTTCGGCGACTACACCGTTCGCTTGCAGTCCAACTCGGGTGAAATCGCATACGTGCCCGGCGCGATCACGATCGATCCGGCCGCGAACGCCGCGCTTGCGAATCCAGTCGATGATTTCCGCTTCTTCGTGAATCAGCACTATCTCGATCTCACCGGACACGAAGCAGATCAGGCGACGATTGATAAGCTAGTGGCCCAACTCGCGCAGTGTAACGGCAAGAGCGACTGCCTGCGTGCGCGGCGCGTTGAAGTTCCACCAATTTGTTTGCCGATAACGAGCTCGCCTCGAGCGCGACTTTTTTGAACTCGCTTTACACCGCGGCGCTCGGCAGACGACCGAAGTTTGCGGAGTTTGAAACCGATCGTGCCACACTCAAACAAGCCAAAGACGACGCGCGCAACGCATTCCTGCTCGCTTTTGTACAGCGTCCTGAATTCAAAAAACGCTTCGCTGAAACGATGAAACCGGCTGAGTTTGTCGATGCGGTGCTGTTGTCGCTGACGCAGAACGCGAACGTCGATCTCGGCTCGCTGGGTACTGAGTTGCTCGATCTGACTGACGATCCAAACGGCCGCGTCGCGGTGCTGACGAAAGTGATCGCGCATCAGCCGTTGCTCGATGCGCAGTACAACCAGTCGTTGATCCTCTCGCACTACTTCGCTTATCTCCGGCGCGATCCTGACGACAGCGGTTTCGCTACCTGGCTGAACACGATCAAGAACAAACCGCTGCGCGACGCCGATATCGCGCGCTCGGTCACCTGCGGCTTCTTGAATTCGGCGGAGTATCAAAACCGCTTCGGCATGCTCACCACTCACGACCCGCGTGAATGCAACTAACCTGCGGCAGGATGCTATAGTTGCTCCGCGAAGTATCAATCTAACGTCTGAATATTCCCTGGGAGCGCAGGCGTCTCGCCTGCAAGCTCCGCATCAGGTCGTCATTCGAGAGCAGCAGGCGAGACGCCTGCGCTCCCAGGGAAGAGCTTCCAGTTTGAAGGAAAAACTACTCTCGTATCTCGTCTGTCCTTCGTGTGAAGGCGCCTTGGAGCTCACCGTCGAGAAGTCTGAGCAGCAGGAAATAATCGAAGGCGCGTTGCGTTGTCGCGAGTGCGCGTCGTCGTTTCCAATCTCGCGGGGCGTGCCGCGGTTTGCTGATCTCGCGGTGGTCGAGAGCGATAAACGCGCGACGGCCGCGGGTTTCGGTTGGCAGTGGCAACACTTCACACAGGAAGACGCGCGCTACGCCGAACAGTTTCTCGGTTGGATCGCGCCGGTCACGCCGGAATTTTTTCGCGACAAGGTCGTGCTCGAAGGTGGTTGTGGCAAAGGCCGGCACACGCTACTCGCCGCGCGTTGGGGCGCACAGGACGTAATCGGCATCGATCTGAGTGTGGCGGTCGACACAGCTTTTGCAGCGACGCGTTCGTTGCCAAACGCGCACATCATTCAGGCGGACATCTATCGTCTGCCGCTCGCGCGCAAGTTTGATTACGCGTTCTCCGTCGGCGTCCTGCACCACTTGCCCGATCCGCGCGGCGGCTTCATGTCACTCGCCGCGAAAGTGAAACCCGGCGGACAGATCTCGGCGTGGATCTACGGCGCGGAGAACAACGAGTGGATCACGCGTTTCGTGAATCCGGTGCGCGAGCGCGTCACGTCGCGCATCGACAGGCGCGCGCTGTTGCAGTTGTCGAAGATTCCGGCCGCGTGTCTTTATCTTGCGACGAAGCTCGTCTATGGACCACTCAATCGCAACGGTTCGTCATTCGCGCGGCGTCTTTTTTACAATGATTACCTGAAAGCGATCGCGCCGTTTGGCTGGCGCGAACAGCACACGATCGTTTTCGATCATCTCGTGGCGCCGACGGCGTTCTACATCTCACGCGCGGAGTTTGAAGAATGGTGGCGCGACATCGGTGCGCGCGACGTGACGATCACCTGGCACAACAAGAATAGCTGGCGCGGGTTTGGTACTGTTTCGTAAACGATGTCGATAACAGCGCAAACTACTCACCAAAGAATCTGGCGGCCTTTGTGGGAACTGCCGGCGCGCGCCGATCTGATCTTTTCCTTTGCGCGACGCGATCTCGCCGGGCGTTACAAAGGCTCGGCGCTTGGAATCGCGTGGGCCGTGCTGACGCCGATCGTGATGATTGCGATCTTCACGTTTATCTTTGCCGGCATCTTCGGCGCGCGCTTCGGCGCCAGCGACTCACACTGGGACTACGCGCTCTATCTTTTCTGCGGGCTCCTGCCGTGGTCCATGTTTCAGGAATCCGTGCAGCAATCGTCAAACACGATCGTGGCGAACGCGAACCTCGTGAAGCGCGTCGTGTTTCCCTTGGAGACTCTGCCGGCGGCGCAGGCGTTGGCGGCGCTCGGCAATCAACTCTTCGCCACCATCGCTTTGCTGATCGGCATCGTCGTCATTCGCCAGAACCTGCAACTGACCGCGCTGTGGTTGCCCGTGCTGTTAATTCCGCAACTGTTGCTTACGCTCGGCGCGGCGTGGCTGATCGCATCGCTCGGAGTTTTTTTGCGCGACATCGCGCAGGGCGTCACGTTGCTGCTGATGGCCTGGATGTATCTGACGCCAATCATCTATCCGGAAGCGATCGTGCCGGAACGCTTTCGCTGGTTCATCAACGTCAACCCGTTCACGACGCTCGTGCGCAGTTACCGAAACATCTTTCTCGACGGCCTCGCGCCCGCCTGGCGCGGCCTCGCGTACTTCACCGCCATCGCTCTGTTTTTCTTCGTCTTTGGTTACTGGTGGTTCGCGCGAACGCGCAAGAACTTCGCCGACGTGATCTGATCTCTGCCTGAGTTGCCACTAGCATTTTTATGGAATTGATTAGTCACTCTGAGGCTCCAAATATTACCTTATTTATCGCATTGCAATTCAGAGAAGCACTATGGCCCAGAACCTCGAGGAAGTACTCATCGATAAAGTGCGAGCCCTGCCGCCTCACAAACAGGAGGTGGTGCTTCAACTCGTCGACTATGTGCTGAAGGCGGAATTTTCGCCAAACGCGTGCTCGACAGATTCCCGACCCGCGTGGGAAATCATCGCCAAGGCGAATGCTGCTTTGCCGTCCGACACTTGGGACAACGTCCCTCCCGATGGTTCAGTGAACGTTGATCATTACCTTTACGGAGCACTGAAACGCCAGTCGTGAAACTCGTATTTCGCCGACACCTTCTACCTCATCGCTCTCATTAACCCTAAAGACCAATGGCACGAGCGCGCAGTTCAGGTTAGTAGTGTGTTCTTCTCTAAAGCTAGAAAATGATTTTGATCGGCTCGCGTGAGTCGACTTCATTCAGCATTCGCAGCACGCGCGGCGTGGTGGAGTAATCGCCGTTGATGTAACTGGCCAAAGCTTCTTTCGCTTGCACGACTTCCCAAACGTAATCAGTGCTGATCGCCTGTTCGACCATCAGCACCAAACGTTCGTCACCCTTGAGCTTGAGCCGCAGCGGTGTTTTGAAGGTCACATTTTTCGTCTGGTAAGGCGCCAGCATGAAGCCTTCGTTGTGACTGCTGACACTTAACGTGTTATCAGCGCCCACGATCGCCAACGAATATCTGAATCCGAGTTGCCGAAATTCGGACGCGTTCGCCAGCACGCACTTCAGCAGGTAGCCATGCTTCGTCTTCACGAGCGTGGGATTGGTGAGGGTCAGCGGCAGCTCGAAAACCTGAAAAACCTCGGGTGTCGGCGGAACGTCGGCAGACTGCGCCGCGACCGCGGAAACGGTCAACGCCAACAGCAACGCCACTCGTCCCAGCAGAATCATCCGGAATCTCCGCCGCGCACAGGATACACCTGTTCGTGGCAATCTGTGGATGTTATGATCGGCGTCCCATGACTTACCCCAAGCCCGCAATCTTAGTTGTGCTGTTGTTGTTGACGGTGGCTCCCGCGGCCAGCGCGCAGGAGTGGACACAGTGGCGCGGACCCGGCCGTGACGGCTTCGTTTCCGCGAAGAATGCGCCCGCGACGTGGCCCGAAAAGTTGGACCGCGTGTGGCGCGTCGAGATTGGTGAAGGTTATTCGTCTCCAGTCGTCTCAGCCGGCCGCGCGTTCGTTCACAGTCGACGCGATCCCGAAGAAGTCGTAACGGCGATCAACCTCGTCGATGGCAAAGTGGTTTGGGAACAGAAGTATGAAGCGGGTTTCAAAAAGAACCAGTACGCGGTCGAGATGGCAAAAGGACCACACGCCACGCCGCTCGTGATTGGCGATCGCCTGTTCACGCTGGGCGTAACCGGCGTGCTCAACGCGTGGGACACCGCAACCGGACGTAAGTTATGGACGCGAGATTTCTCGCCGTCAATCGACACGAGCAAACTGTTCTACGGCACCGCCGCGTCGCCGCTTGCAGTAAATGGACGCCTGGTCGTTGAAGTCGGCAGCGACGTTCACGGCGGCAAGATCCTCGGTCTCGATCCCGCGACCGGCGCGACGCAGTGGGAGTGGAGCGGAGTTGGACCAGGTTACGCTTCGCCGCTCGTGATTGAAACCGGCAAGCAATCGCAGATCGTCGCCTTGACACAAGAGGTGATTGTCGGTCTCGACGCGAAGAGCGGCAAAGAATTGTGGTCGGTGCCGTTTCCCGACGAATGGCATGAGAACATTTCCACGCCGGTTTGGACCGGCACACATCTGATTGTTTCCGGCTCACGGCCCGGGACACACGCTTTCACACTCGCCGAGCAGAACGGCAAGTGGCAGGCAACGGAAGTTTGGAAGAACCCCGACATCGCGATGTACATGAGCTCGCCGGTTACCGCGGACGGCGTGGTCTACGCTCATTCATCGAAGAAAAAGGGACAGTTCGTCGCGTTTGACGAGAAGACCGGCGCGATCCGCTGGGCCACCGAAGGACGCGCAGGCGAACACGCCTCATTATTGCTGACGCCCCGACACGTCGTCTTTCTCACAAATGGCGCTGACTTGATCGTGGCGAAACGCGATGCGCCCGCGTTTACGGTCGAGCGCCGCTACGAAGTGGCCGAGTCTTCAACCTTTGCAACACCGGTGTTGTTGGGCTCGAACATTCTTGTGCGTGACGCTACGGGTTTGATGTTACTCACCGGCAAGTAACACTAATCTCTGTAACTATAGACTCTCTGCTTGGTGAACGAATCTCCAATTCTATTGAAGCGTCTACTCGACGCGAGCGTTGACGGTATCTTCGCGTTCGATCGCGACTGCCGCGTCATCGCGTGGAACCGAGCGATGGAACGGATCTCGGGTTTGCGTAGTGAAGCCGTGATGGGCCAGCAAGTAGATCAGATCTTTCCGTTTCTGCGAGCGGAGGGCGCCGAGAGTTGTCTATCGGCAGCGCTCGCGGGCGGTGATTCGGTTTACGAGAAACATCCTTATGGACCATCAGGCACCGGCGTCTTCGAAAGCCGCTACTCGCCGTTAACCGACGACGAAAATAATGTGATCGGCGGCGTCGCGGTGATCACTGACATCACTGCACGACGCCACGCTGAAGAGGAAGCCCACACCGCTTACCGGCAGCTTTCGTTTCACGTCGAGAGCTCGCCGCTCGCGGTGATCGAGTGGGACAGTGATTTTCGCGTCTCGCGCTGGTCCGCATCGGCTGAGCGGCTGTTTGGCTGGAAAGCCGATGAAGTGATCGGCAAGCACGTCAACGAGTGGCAGTTTGTTTTTGCGGACGACGTCGATGCGGTTGCGTTGGTGACGAATCGACAGCGCGAAGGCGTCGAAGTGCAGGGTGTGCTGCGCAAGCGTAACTACACGCGCGACGGGTCGGTCCTGTTTTGCGAGTGGTACAACTCGGTGTTGCACGACGATCGCGGCGATCTCGTTTCCGTGTTGTCGCTCGTGCTCGATGTGACCGCGCGCAAAGCAACAGAAGACGATCGCGCGGCGTTGCTGATTCGCGAACGCGACGCACGCAAGCACGCCGAAGAAGCCGATCGACTCAAGGACGAGTTTCTCGCCACGCTCTCACACGAACTGCGCACGCCGCTGACGTCGATCCTCGGTTGGGCGTCGATGATTCGCAGCGGGGAAGTGGAAGGCGCGAATGCGTCGCGCGCTATTGAAACGATCGAGCGCAACGCGCGTTCGCAAGCGCGTTTGATCGACGACCTGCTCGACGTTTCGCGCATCATCACCGGCAATCTGCGTCTCGATCTGCATCCGTTGAATCTCGCGCCGATTGTCGAAGCCGCGATCGATGCGTTGCGGCCCACCGCCGACGTGAAGGGAATTCAAATACGCACCGACACGAGCGGCACTTGTCTCGTGAAAGGCGATCCGAATCGGTTGCGGCAGGTGATTTGGAACCTGCTGTCAAACTCGATCAAATTCACGCAGCGCGGCGGTGTGGTGTCGATCAGGCTCGGGTGCGTTGGTGCCACGGTGCGTTTGACCGTTGCGGACACGGGTGAGGGAATCTCGGCGGAGTTCCTGCCGTACGTGTTCGATCGTTTCCGCCAGGCGGAAGGTTCGATCTCGCGAAAGCAGGGCGGACTCGGACTCGGACTCGCGGTGGTGCGGCATCTCGTCGAGCTGCACGGCGGCAGCATCAGCGCGGAGAGCAGCGGTCTCGGCGAGGGGTCCGTGTTTACTGTCGAACTACCACTCGCGGAAGAGCGACGCGATCCGGCGCTCGCGGAAGAACGGCGCCGCGAAGTCGAACGGCGTCGCAGTCGTAAAGGTTCGATCAGGCTCGACGGCGTGCACGTGTTGCTGGTTGAAGATGACGACGACTCGCGCAAACTGCTCGGCGCGATGTTGAAGCGTTACGGCGTGCGAGTGACTGCGACGAAGTCCGTGGCGGAAGCGCTCAGCGTCTTTCCGACGGACGTGCCCGATGTTTTGATCAGCGACATCGGCATGCCGGATGAAGATGGTTATGAACTCATTCGCAAGCTGCGCGCGCTGCCGCCGGAAAAAGGCGGACAAGTTCGCGCGATCGCGTTGACTGGGTATGCGTCGCGCAAAGATCGCGAGCGCGCGCTGGCGACTGGTTACGATCAGCACATCGCGAAGCCGATTGAACAGGCTGATATGATCGCCGCTATTGCAGCTCTTATTGGAAGAGGTGACTAAGCCACAGATGAACACGAATGAACACGGACAGATGAAACGTAGAATTGCGATCATTCCCATCATTTTGTTGTTGGCGGTTTCGGCGTTTGCACAGACGGAACTGCTGACGGTTGATTCGATCTTCACGTATCGCACGCGCTCGCTGGGACCGGTGCGTTGGCAGGAGAACGGCAGCGGTTATCTCGCACTCGAGCCTTCGCCGGCGAAGAAAGAGTTTCTCGATCTGGTCCGTTATGACGCGGCCACGGGCGACCGCACGGTCAAAGTCTCCGCTGAAAAACTCACGCCCGCGGGCGCGGCCAATCCGTTGCTCGTCGAAGATTTCTCGATGACGGGCGACGAGCAGAAGCTGCTCATCTTCACGAACTCAGAACGCGTTTGGCGCAGCAATACACGCGGCGATTACTGGGTGCTCGATCTTAAAGACAACTCGTTGCGCAAACTCGGCGGCCCCGATGCGAAGCCGTCGTCGCTGATGTTTGCGAAGTTTTCGCCCGACGGCCGCCACGTCGGCTACGTGCGCGAAAATAACATCTACGTCGAGAATCTTTTCGGCGATAACTACATCGCGAAGCTCACCACCGACGGCGCGCGCTATATCGTCAACGGCACTTTCGATTGGGTCTACGAAGAAGAGCTCTTCTGCCGCGACGGCTTTCGTTGGAGTCCCGACGGCAAGCAGATCGCGTACTGGCAACTTAATTCGGAAGGCGTCAAGGAGATGACGCTCATCAACAACACCGCCGAGCTGTATCCGAAGATCATCCAGTTTCCGTATCCGAAAGCAGGAGAAATAAACTCCGCCGCGCGTGTCGGTGTGATCAGTGCGAGTGGTGGTCCAACGCGCTGGTTCGAAGTGCCCGGCGACGCGCGCAACAACTATCTGCCGCGCATGGAGTGGGCGGGTAATGACGAGGTCGTCATTCAACAACTCAACCGGCTGCAAAATACGAATGTCCTGATGTATGGCGATGCCCGCACCGGCAAAGTGCGTCCCGTGTTGACCGAGAAGGACGACGCGTGGGTCGACGTCTCGTGGGGCGACATCGATTGGGACAAGACCGGTCTCGCGCGCGGCGACGTCGAGTGGATCGACAACGGCAAACGTTTTCTGTGGGCGAGTGAACGCGACGGTTGGCGTCACATCTATTCGATTTCGCGCGACGGCAGTGATGTGAAAGTGATCACGCCGGGTAATTACGACGTCATCTCCGTCGAGCGAGTCGATGCGCAAAACGGTTGGATGTACTTCGCCGCGTCACCGCAGAACGCGACGCAGCGTTATCTATATCGCGTGCGTCTCGACGGGACCGGCAAAGAAGAGCGCCTGACGCCCGCGAGCGCGACCGGCACGCACAACTACGACGTCTCACCGCACGGCGATTACGCGATTCACGTCTTCTCGACCTTCAACACTGTTCCGGTGACGGAAATCGTGCGACTGCCGCAGCACGAAGTCGTACGCACGTTGATCGACAACAAGGCCGTGCAGGAGCGGCTCGCGAAGTTGAAACCAACCGCGACCGAGTTTTTCAAAGTCGACATCGGCGACGGCGTGCAACTCGACGGCTGGATGATCAAGCCACCCGACTTCGACAGCCAGAAGAAGTATCCGGTGCTGTTTCATGTTTACGGCGAACCGTGGGGACAGACGGTGCTCGATCGTTGGGGCGGCCAAAATCGCATCTATCACGCGATGCTGGCCCAACAGGGGTACGTCGTGGTGAGTGTCGATAATCGCGGCACGCCCGCGCCGCGCGGGCGCGCGTGGCGCAAGATCATCTATCGCAAGATGGGCATCGTGAACTCCGGCGATCAGGCCGCAGCGGCGCGTGCGATTGCAAAGTGGCCGTTTGTCGATGCGACGCGGATCGGGATTTGGGGTTGGAGTGGTGGCGGGTCGTCGACGCTCAACGCGATGTTTCGCTACCCGGATGTTTACAAGACGGGTGTTTCGGTTGCGCCCGTTCCCGACATTCGTTTTTACGACACGATCTACCAGGAGCGTTACTGTGGTCTGCCGCAGGATCATCCCGATGACTACAAGCAGAGTTCGCCTGTCACCTTCGCCGGCAACCTCAAGGGCAACCTGCTCGTGATTCACGGCACGGGCGACGACAACGTTCACTACCAGGGCACGGAAGAGCTTATCAACGCCCTCATCGCCGCGAACAAGCAATTCTCGATGATGTCGTATCCGAACCGTTCACACGGGATCTTCGAAGGTCCCGGCACGCAGCGTCACCTCTACGGGTTGATGACGAAGTACATCAAGGAAAGACTATGAGCCACAGATAAACACAGATAACCACGGATAGAACAAGAACCACCAGCGAACACAAGAACTGCGGCCGGACACAAATCTTGTCTGGATCCGCAGTTTTTGTGTTAATCTGTGGTCCGGGTTGACGGCCAGCCCTTCTTGCCTACTCACCTTCCTCG
>DASXXL010000545.1:0-10581 GCA_036503085.1 Pyrinomonadaceae bacterium
ATCGATTCACCGAAACTGTTCGGCTGCAACACGCTTGCGGCGTATCAGAGCTTCCGCAACGCGAAACCTGGAGAAGCGGGCGATCGCAACGTCTTTCGCGTGCCCGGTTACGTCGCTCTCGACATGGGCCTCGGGAAGAGCTTCACGATGCCCTGGAGCGAGAAACACAAACTCCAGATTCGCGTGGAGGCATTCAACATCACCAACACGCAGCGAATGGGCCAGTACGATACCAGTCGAACGGGCTTCGGGATCGTGCTCGATCCGCAGGATGCTACGCCGCCGGTTAACTGGTCCAACTTCACTGCTATTCAGGGAAGTCCGCGGGTCATGCAGTTTGGCTTCAGGTACCAGTTTTAACCTGCTCTAGCAACTCTTACCTGAACCTCTTTACAACGGGCTGGAGCCGCGCAGGCTTCAGCCCGTTTTTCCATTGACTGATGCACGTTCGGATTGCTTCATTACTGGCCGTGATACTTTTTGCCGCGACCGCTGTCGCGCAAAATGGTGGTCATGTTCTATTCGGCGATATTAAGGTCGATGAACGCGACGCCACCGGCTCGACGATGGCGACGTTCCAGGTCCTCCTTTATACGGAAAGCGGCAGTTTGCTCATGCGGCAGACCGTTCCCGCGAACGGTCGTTATCGATTCCTTGATCTGCGCAACGGCCGCTACGAAGTCGTAATCGAGTATGAGAACAAGGAAATAGCGCGGGTTTCTGTCTCGGTCAACTCTCCGTTCAAGACAGACTTTCGCCAGGATATCGAGTTGCAGTGGAAGGGAGAGCCGTCGAGTACGAAGGCCACGGTGATCTCGGCGGCGCAGTTTTATCAGCGCTCGCCGGCTAACGCGTCGCTCTTGCGGCAAGCCATGCAAGAGACTGAGAAAAAGCACTGGGAGCGTGCGATCGCGCTGATGCGGCAGATCGTCGATGCTGACGATCGTGATTTTCCGGTTTGGGCGGAGTTGGGCACCAACTTCTTCATCACTAAAACATATTTCGAAGCGGAGTCGTGTTATCTTAAGGCGCTGCAACTCAGACCGGATTTCGTTCCTGCGATGATCAACCTCGGACGTCTGAGAATCGTGGTCAAGAATCTTGACGGCGCTATCGACATTCTCAATCGCGCCGTAAAGCTGCAACCGACATCTCCGGAAGCAAATTATTTTTTGGGCGAAGCTTACCTCGAAGCGAAGCTCGGTTCGCGCGCAGTGCCCTATCTAAACGAGGCTATCAGACTCGATCCGGAAACAATGGCGGACGCGCACCTGTTGTTGGCTGCGCTTTACAATGCGAAAGGATTAAAAGACAAAGCGGCCGCCGAGTATTCCGCATTTCTGAAACAACGGCCGAATTACTCCGATCGGAAGAAACTCGAAGCGTACATTTCTGCCGTCAAGGTTCGTAACTGAATCTGGCTTAAGTGGAGGAACTCGTATGCCCGGAAGACTAGCCATCCTGTCACTGTTGCTCTTTACCACGTTCAACTATGCCCTGGCCCAGGGCGGACGCGGAGCCGCCGCCTCCGACACCAAACACATCGTTTACGGCGATGTAAAGGTAACGCAGGGTGAGGGTGCCGCCGACAAACCAATCTCTCTCGAGATCATCCTGTTCAATGAATTCGGGAATCCGTACGCACGCCAGCGCATACAAAGCGACGGGCGGTATCGCTTCATCGACATCCCCGATGGCCGCTACTACATCTCGGTCGAATACGAGGGGCAGGAACTGGACCGCTTTATCGTCGATTTCTCGTCACCTCACAAGAGTGACATGCAGCATGACATCGAATTGCAAGCGCGCGTCGTGTCGAACGCCGCGAAAGCGGCGGTGGTAGCCGCAGCCGATAAGTACGATCGGAGTTCGAAAAACGCGTCACTCTTCAATAAGGCCCAGGACGCTGCGAAAAACAAGAAGTATGACGAAGCGGCGACGCTCTTCCGCCAACTAGTAGACGCGGACGCGGCAGATTTCGCGGCGTGGTATCAGCTTGGCACCGTTTACTTCATTCAGAAAAATTACGCCGAAGCTGAGAAGGCATACCTGCAAGCGATCGCGAAGCATCCGGATTACGGCGTGGCGCTCATCAGTCTCGGCCGTTTGCGCATCGCGCAGAAGAATTACGATGGCGCGATCGAGGCTTTGTCGCAGGCAGTAAAGGTCTTACGGACCTCCGCTCAGGCCAACTTCTTCCTCGGTGAAGCATACCTGCAAAACAAGAAAGGTTCTCTCGCGGTCGGCTATCTAAACGAGGCTCTTAAACTCGACCCGGTCGGCATGGCTGATGCGCGCTTGCGGCTTGCAGCGCTTTACAACGCCGCCGGCATGAAGGACAAAGCTGCTGCCGAGTATGAAGAGTATTTGAAGGTAGTGCCCGACTACGAAAACAAGAAACAGCTTCAGGATTACATTACCGCTAACAAGAAACCCTAGATAAAAATGAGAACCGCGTCCGTCGTTACGATCGTTGTCCTCCTGATCGCCGCCACTTTCAATTTTGCCGCAGCGGAACATTCCGCCAAGCTGAATCAACAGGACTCGTCGTTCATTGCGATCACCGGCGCAACGCTGATTGACGGGTCTGGTCGTGCAACCGTGGCGGATGCGGTGGTCGTTCTCAAAGGCGACTCGATCGTCGCGACCGGAAAGCGCAATCAGGTGCAGGTTCCCGCCGGCGCGCGGGTGATCGAAGCGAACGGTCTCGTCGTAGCGCCCGGTTTTATCGACGCGCACAACCATTCCGATCGCGGCTTCAACGACGATCCGGCAGCGGCGTCGCAAGTGTCGCAAGGCATCACCACTGTTGTCGTGGGCCAGGACGGCGGCTCACCTTTTCCCATCGGCGCGTATCTCGACGGCTTCAGGAAAAATCCGATCGCACTCAACGTGCTCACCTTCGTGGGCCATGCGACGTTGCGCACGCGCATCATGGGCGAAGACACGAACCGTCACGCCACGCCCGCCGAGATCGAAAAGATGCGCCAGCTCGTCGAGCAGGCGATGCGTGAAGGCGCAATGGGACTCTCCACGGGCCTCGAATACGAAACAGGTAAACCCGCCTCGACCGAAGAAGTGATCGCGCTCGCGCGTGAAGCGGGCGCGTGGGGCGGTATTTACATCAGCCACATTCGCGACGAAGCGGACCGCAGTTTCGAAGCGCTCGCGGAAGCGATTCAGATCGGCCGCGAAGCGCGGCTGCCGGTGCAGATCTCACACATCAAGCTGGCGACGCTGAAGGTCTGGGGCCACTCGAAAGACGCCGTGGCGCTGATCAATAAAGCGCGTGCTGCCGGCCAGGACGTCACTGCGGATTGTTACCCGTACGACGCGTGGAGCTCGACGATTCGCGTCCTCGTTCCGAGTGGCCGGCATGAAGATCCGGTCGACGTTGCACGCGCTCTGGCCGACGTTGGTGGACCAGCAAATGTCACCATCGTCAGTTGTCGCGCGCATCCCGATTACGAGTTCCGCACGATGGACGAGATCAGCAAACAGGAAAAGATCAGTCCGGTCGAGCTCTACATGAAGATCGTGCGCGACGGCGGCGCAGGTGTTGTTTGCCATTCGATGAAGGAGCCCGACATCAAAACGTTCTACACGCAGCCGTGGGTGATGGTGAGCAGCGACGGTGGCATCGGCTCGCGCCATCCGCGCGGCGCCGGCACGTATCCGCGCGTGTTGGGCCACTACGTGCGCGAGCTGGGCTGGTTGAGTTTGGCGGAGGCAATCCGAAAGATGACTTCGTTGCCGGCGCAGCGTTTCAAGCTCGGCGATCGTGGTTTGATCAGGAGCGGCTACAAAGCCGACGTCGTACTGTTCGATCCGCGACAAATCATCGATCGCGCGACCTTTAAAGATCCGCAGTTGCTCGCTGAAGGTGTGAAGCGCGTATTCGTGAACGGCAAGGAAGTTTGGCTCGACGGAGCGGTGACCGGGAGCCGCCCGGGCGTGGCGCTGCGTCTGCGGAAGTCGTTGTTAGATCAGAAGTCCGGCGATTAGTTCTTTGAGCCACTGCACGTCAATCGGCTTGGTGACGTAGGCGTCGAAGCCGGAAGCTTTCGCGTCGGAACGAAAGTCGGTTTCCTGGTGCGCGGTGATGGCGATGATGGGAACGTTTTTGAGATTTTCGTTTTGCCGGATCAGTTTCGCGGCGGCAAAGCCGTCCATCAGCGGCATCGTCAGGTCCATGAGAATCACGTCCGGCTTGTCGCGGTCCGCGTTTTCGACGGCCTTTTGCCCGTTCTCCGCTTCGAAGACGATGAAGCCGTGGTCCTCCAATGCCAGCCTCAGAAAGAGGCGAGTGTCTTCGAAGTCTTCGACCACCAATACCTTGAGATCTTTGGAATCTCGGTCAGTCATAGTTTGCTTGAGAGGCGTTCGGACTCTAAGCTTCGCTAAACTTACTGTCAAGCGGCAAATTCGGAAACATATCCCGGCGACGCGTCGTTAAAGACCGCGTCAGTTCGTTTTCAACCCCAAATTCCGAGGCAGGAAGATGAAACGCATATTGATATTGGTCGTGCTTGTGGCGTTGGCCGGCATTGCGGGTGTGGTCGTTCGCTCATCTTCAAGCAAGGACGGCGCGGTCGCGGAACTGCGCGAGCTGGTTTCGCACGATGCCGACGATGCGGTGCGCGACGAGATTCGGCAGAGCTACGAACTGGCGCCTGGCGCGCGCGTCGATCTGGGCGGCATCAACGGCCCCGTCAAGATCGAGACGGCCGACACGAAGACCGCCGAGATTTACATCGAACGCACTGCTTCCTCTAAAGACGCTTTGGATCGCCGCAAAGTCTACATCGAAGGCAGCGCGGACCGGCTGAGCATTCGCGCGGAAACGGTCGAGCACAGCTTCTTCGCGAAGTTGTTTGGCGCGAAAGCGTCGGAACGAGTTACGTTGAAGCTGCCACGACAGATCGCGCTCGCGACGAAAGGCGTGAATGGATCGGTAGTAGTCGGTGAGATCGAAGGGCCGGTAGAGCTTTCGGGTATCAACGGCAAAGTCAACATTGCGAAAGCCGCGGGCAGCGCGACGTTCAAAGGCATCAACGGAAACGTATTCGCGGGTTTGAAGAGTATCGAGCAGGAAGGCGTCACGCTGAGTGGCATCAACGGCAACATCGAATTGCAATTGCCTGCGGATGTTAACGCCGACTTCGACGCGCACGGCATGAATGGACGCGTCATCGCGGACCTGCCGAACGTCTCGATCGACAGAGGCCGGCACGGCAGCTATTGGGCGCGCATCGGCAACGGCGGCACGGGCATCAGCGCCAAGGGAATTAACGGCAACATTCGCCTGACCACGTCAACACCCCCAACTCCTCCAACCGCACCCTCTACTCTAAACTAAGCTGAAAGGGCGGCTTCCCTCGCCGCCCTTTCTCTGAAACTTGGGCGGCCCTTTGTGGCCGCCCTTTTTGTTTACCTGTGGCTACAACTCAAACGGTTTGCGCGTCGTCAACGTCGGCGCGTTCCACGCTTTCAACTTCTCGTTCCACTGCGGCAACGTCTCGCGCAGGAACTTATTCACCTCTTCCATTCGCGTCCGATACACCGGCTGGATTTCATCGAAATACTGTCGCTGCCCCGGCGTTGGTCCAAAGTTCGCATCGAGTGAAAAGAACAGATTCCCCATGTCGTCGGAAATTACATCCTTGCCGCTCAAACCGAGACCTTCGCGTCGGGCCTCCAATTTGTCCTCCATCGTGTCGAGCTGTTTGATCCAATCCTCGAGCGATTTCATCATTTTCTTGTCGGGTTCTTTGTTGAGCGTCTTCATGGTCGTCTGCGTTTGCTTGAGCTGAGTTTCGAGGCTGTCGAGAAAACGCAGCGAGACGTTCATCGTCGACTGCATGTCGCGCAACTTGAACTGCATGTCCTCGGCTTGCTGCAGCTCAGCCACGGAAGTCTTGATACCCGGATCCAGCCTCACCTCCACACGCTCTTCGAGCACCTTGTCGCCAAGCGTGAGTTTCACCGTGTACGTTCCCGGCAACACTTGCGGACCGCGCGCCGCGAACCCGAAAGCGAGTTGCTCTTCCGTCGGGGGCCGCCGCACTTCCGGCCCGCCAAACCGCAGGTTCCACGCGATGCGATTCAAACCTTTTTCGCGCGCCGGCTTTTCAATGTCCTGGACCAGCTTGCCGTCGCGATCGAAGACCTGCACTTTGAACGTCGTCTTCTCATCGACTTTGTCTTTCAGGTAGTAAGTAATCAACGCGCCCGCGGGCGGGTTCGGGCCGAGGAACTGTTTGTCGCCGATGCCGTAACGCGAGAAGCGACTCGAATAGCGCAACGCCGGCCGGATCGGAAACAGGTACGCGTTGCTGTCGAGAATCTGCTGATTCATGCGTTGCAGCGGTGTGGCGTCGTCAAAGATCCAAAGACTGCGTCCGTGCGTCGCGAGAATCAGATCGTTTTCGCGCGGGTGGACGAAGATGTCGTGAACGGAAACGTTCGGCAGGTTCTTGAGATTCAGGTGCAGCCAATCCTTGCCGCCGTTGTACGAAGCAAACAATCCCAACTCCGTGCCCGCGTAAAGCAGGTTCGTGTTCTTCGGATCTTCGCGCACCACCTGCACGTAAGCTTTCGCCGGCAAGTTGCCGGAGATGTTGGTCCATGACTTCCCGCCGTCAGTCGTCTTCAGGATGTAAGGCCGGAAGTCATCAAACATGTGTCGATCGAAGGCGACGTAGGCCGTGTCGGCGCTCGTTCGCGAAGGCTCGACGTGCGACACGGGCGAGTTCTTTCCGACGCCCGGAACATTCGCGATGATGTTCTTCCAGTTCTTGCCGCCGTCGCGCGTGACTTGGAGATTCCCGTCGTCAGTGCCGACCCAGATCTGTCCTCTTTGCACCGGCGACTCGGCGATGCTGATGATCGTCGAGTGATACTCGGCGGTCGAGTTTTCAAACGCGACTGGACCACCGGCGTCTTTCAGCTTCTCGGGATCGTTCGTCGTCAGGTCCGGACTGATCTGTTCCCACGTCTTGCCGAAGTCAGGCGATCTAAAAAGGACGTTGCCCGCGAGGAACACGGTCATCTTATCGTGCGGCGAAAGAACGATCGGCGAGTTCCAGTTGAAGCGATACTTCTGTCCCGCCGCCGGGCCACCACCGCTGCCACGACCCCAGGGATTCACCGCCTGTTGCTCGCGCGTGCGCATGTCGGTCCAGACGATGTTCGCGCCTTGCGATTCCGACAAGTAAACATCCGGATCGTCAGGATGGTTGACCATGTAGAAGCCGTCGCCAAAACTGACCATGCGCCAGTCGTCGTTCATGATGCCCGCCGGCTCGCGCGTTTGGCTTGGTCCAGTCCACGAGCCGTTGTCCTGCAAGCCGCCCATCACGTAATAGAACGGCGTCCGATTGTCCGCGTAGACCTGGTAAAACTGCCCGAGCGGAATGTTGGAGATGGCTTCCCACGTATCGCCGCCGTCGTTCGAGACCGCGATGCCGCCGTCCTGCCCGTTCCACATGCGTTTCGGATTTTTTGGATCGAGCCAGAGCGCGTGATAGTCGACGTGTATGCGGCCGGTGATCGCGCGAAACGTCTTGCCGCCGTCGATGGACGTGTACAGCGTCGAAGCAACAGCGTAGATGTGATTCTCGTTCGCCGGATCGACGCGCACGCGCGTGTAGTAGAAACCGCGGGAAACGATGTCAGTGTTCTTCGAAGCGAGCTTGAACGTCTCGCCGCGGTCGTCTGAACGATAAAGCGTGCCCTCTTTGGCTTCGACGATCACGTAAACGACGTTCGGATTGCTCGGCGCCACACGCACCCCGATGCGGCCCATCAGCTTCGGCAAACCGTTAGTCAACTTGTTCCACGTGCGCCCACCGTCGATCGACTTGAACACGCCGCCTTTCTCGCTGCCGCTGTGGTGCGTCCACGGCTTGCGCTCGAAACTCCACATGCCGGCATAAAGAATGTTTGGGTTCGTCGGATCGATTTCGAGATCGGCCACGCCGTGCTGATTGTCGATGTAAAGGGTCTTGGTCCAAGTCTTGCCGCCGTCGGTCGTCATGAACACGCCGCGTTCTTCGTTTGGACCAAACGCGTGGCCGAGCGCGCCGATGTAAACGATGTCGGGGTTCTGCGGATTGATGACGATGGCCGAGACGTGCTCGGTCTCGGTGAGCCCCATGTGCTGCCACGTTTTGCCGCCGTCCGTTGATTTGTAAACGCCGTCGCCGAACGAGACGCTGTTGCGCACGTTTGATTCGCCCGTGCCGACCCAAATGACGTCGGGGTTACTCGGCGCGAGGGCGATGTCGCCGATCGACATCGTTCCTTGTCTTTCGAAGATCGGTTTCCAAGTGACACCGCCGTTCGTCGTCTTCCACAAACCGCCGGAAGCGCTCGCGACGTAAACGACATTCGGATCGCCGGGCACGCCTTCGACGTCGGCGATGCGGCCGCCCATGTTTGCTGGTCCAATGCTGCGCCACTCGAGCCGCGAGAATGCTTCTTCGATGGGCGATTTCGGCGGCGTACCGCCGTTTTGAGCGAAGCTGTTTTGCGCCGTGAGCGCAATGACAAACAGAGAGATAGCCAGCAGGGGTAAGCGAAAGCGCATCGATGTCTCCTTAAGAAATAATCCGTGGTATCTGTGTTAATCTGTGGCTGATTATGACATTTCCGCAAACCGATCGCACCAAGCTCAAACGCCTGCCGAAGCGCGGGCACTTCGATCGCGATACCGTCAACGCGATTCTCGACGAGGGTTTTATCTGTCACGTCGGGTTTGTCGTTGACGGTCAGCCGTTTGTGGTTCCGACCGGTTACGCGCGCGTTGACGACAAGCTTTACATCCACGGGTCGCAGGCGAGCCGGATGTTGCGCTCGCTGGCCGGTGGTGTCGATGCGTGTGTGGCGGTGACGATCGTCGATGGGTTGGTGCTGGCGCGTTCGGCGTTTCACCATTCGATGAATTATCGATCGGTGCTGGTGTTTGGCCGCGCGACGCTCGTCGATGAGCCGAAGGAAAAATACGACGCGCTGCTTGCGTTGTCAGAACACATCGTTCCCGGTCGCTGGGCTGACGTGCGCGAACCGAACGAGCAGGAAATGAAACAGACGACGGTGCTTTGTCTGCCGCTTGAAGAAGCGTCCGCAAAGATCCGCACCGGACCACCGCTCGACGACGAAGAAGATTATGCGCTGCCGATGTGGGCCGGGATTGTGCCCTTGAAATTAACGGCAGGCGAACCGATCAACGATCCGCGTTTATCTGCTGAGATCCCTGTCCCCGACTACGCCGCGCAGTACAAACGTTAGCTTTCCCAGGTAGTGGCCCATATTGAACTTGTCCTCAATGGGACCGCAGGCGTCTCGCCTGCAAGGTTGCGACTCTGGGTGCTCTTCCGTGCGTTGCAGGCGAGACGCCTGCGGTCCCAGGTAATTAGGGCATACTTCTTTTCCGCTCTTCGTCATTTCCTGATTGCTTCCAATAAAACGCGACCGGTCGCGCTGCTCGGTGCGGTGATGTGCAACAAGGCCGAGAGCGTCGGTGCGATGTCGGCCGGCGAGGCCGGTTCGAGATAGCGTCCCGCGATGATGCCGGCGCCCATGATGATCGTCGGCACGTGCGTGTCGTACGTATAGGGCGAACCGTGCGTCGCCGTGATCGTGTCGCCGAGATACTTGTAAGGCTCAGCGATGATCACAATGTCGCCGCTGCGCGCAGGAAAGAAACCGTGCAGGACACGACGTTCCACTGGATCGCTCGTCGAGCTTGCGCCGCGCAACAGTTGCGCGCGCGTGAAGGTGCGAGCGACACCGGGAACCGTTAGCGCCGCCGCCGCGATCACTTGCGAGATCTCGTCAACATTGATGCCGTCGCGTTTGAGCGCTTCGTAGTTGAGATAGATGTTGCCGTTGAGAAACCAATCGCGCTGAGAGATCGAATCTTTGGCCAGGTAGTCTGCTGTTGGATCGGGTGACTTGCCGTGCGGGTTGTAACGCGCGGTGATTGCCGCACGAATCGCGGTGACGACGTCATTCGAGTTGATGCGTGCGCCGCCCATGCCGAGCGCCGCGGCGTGTTCGGGAATCGGCGACACGCCGTGATCGGCAGTGAAAGCGATGAGCGTGTTTGCGAGTCCGACGCGTGCGGCTACGAAATCGAGCAACGTGCCGATCTGCTGATCGACGCGCAACGTGATGTCCATCGCTTCCTGGCTGTATGGACCAAAGCGGTGGCCGACGTAATCGTTGGCTGAAAAACTGACGGTGAGAACGTCGGTGTCGTCGTCCTGCCCGAGTTGCTCGTTGGTAATGGCTTGCTCGGCGAACGAAACCAGCAGGTCGTTGCTGAACGGCGTGTAGTCGAGCGCGGCGTAGAAATCTCGGCCGGGTGTTTTCGCGCCGCCGGTAACGATGTGCGGGAAAGCATTCGTGTCGTGGGTGGCAGTGCCGACTGTTTCCCACGGCGGCGAGTCTGGGCCGGCGCGTTTCACGTACTCGTCTTCCGCGAGCAGTCGGTCCCATTTCGCGCCGAAGTATTTATCGGCGGGGCGCGTGTTGTTGAAGGCCATGACCCACGCGGGCAGCCCGTTGAAATAATAC
>DASXXL010000546.1:0-7069 GCA_036503085.1 Pyrinomonadaceae bacterium
AGCCGATGCGCGGCGCCCAGTCGTTGGTGTCGTTCAACTGCACGCGACGACCAAACGGCGAATTCGTTCCCGCGTAAGCAAAGCCGTTTGTAACGTCGAAGCTCGCCGTTGTGAACAAGCTGCAAGTGACGTTGGCGCAAACCGGGGCTTTCGCCGGGTTGTACAACTCAGGCAAGAAGGTCGCGAGCACGTTGTTCTTATCGATCGGTTGGCGATAACGGTAGTAACGCAGACCGTAATCGAGCTGTAGGTTCGGACGAATCTTCCACGTGTCCTGACCGTAAAACTCAGTGCGGCCGAACTTCAGGGCCTCGGTCACGTCACGTTCCGGTTCGCTGTAGCTCGACGCCCTGCCGAGCAGGAAGTCAGCCAAGCCGATGCCGGAAGTAACGGAACTCACGCGCGTCTGCAAGCCGGTGAAACCGTAGCGACCCTGCGTGAGACTCGCTGCGTTCTCGTCCTTGGATTCCCAACTGACATCCAAGCCCATCTTCCAGGTATGCGAACCGGAAATGATCGTCAGATTGTCTTTGGGATTCCAGTTCTTGTAACGAACGTGGGTCAACTGCGGCGAGCCGATGGTTGGCTGGCCCGTCACATCGATGACCGGCGGCAGCTTCGAATTATTCTCAGGGAACAGCTCCACATTCGGAACAGTGAAATTCGTGCTGTTGTAACGTCCCACCAGATCGTCTGTGATCTTGTTACCGGAGAACGTGAACGTAGCTTCGTTAACGATCCTTGGACCAAACGTGCTGGTCAACGAGATAGCGAGCACGTCGCCCGGAACAGAGGTTTCCGTAGTGGCAACGTCCGGAATCGTCAGGCCGAAGAACAGACCGCCGAGTTCACTCGTCTGCGACAAGTCGCGCGTGTAGCGGCCAGTCAGATGGTGATTGGAATTGAAGTTGTGATCGATGCGCAATGTTTCCTGGCGCGTGTTTTGAATCGTGGGAGTGGTAACTGCAAAACGATTCGGCGCGCGACCGGGTGTCGTCGAAGGAATGTTGGGCAGCGGATAGAGACTCAACAAGTTCTTCGCGACCTGGTTGATGCGCGCGTCGGGAATCGTGTTGTTCGTAAACTGAAGACCGGTTGTCGGATCGAAAATCGGGTTGTTGCCGGCTTCCGAAAAGTTTCCTTGTCGCTCGAGCACGCTCGGCACGGTGATCGCCGAGGACAAGCTGGGAGCGCGAATGATGCGCCGCCATTCTTCGGAGAACAGGAAGAACGTCTTCTGTCGATCCCTGTTATAGAGACCGGGAATGACCACCGGACCACTGACGAGGTAACCGAAGTTGTTGTAACGGAGCTTCGGTCGCGGCGTGCGCGGCGTGCCGGCTGACGCCAACCCCGCCTTTACAGTCGCGTCGTTTGGACCGAAAGTGCCGTTGGCGTTGTTGAAGAAGCTGTTCGCATTGAGCCGATCGTTGCGCAAAAACTCATAGACGCCGCCGTGAAACTCACGGCCGCCACCGCGCGTGACCAGGTTGATCACGCCGCCGCCGGACTTGCCGAACTCAGCCGTCGGCACCGAAGTGATGACGCGAAATTCCTGAATCGTGTCGACCGTGGGAATCGCCAGCAACGTGATGCCCGAACCGACGTCGCTATTGCTCACGCCGTCAACGAGGAAGTTGATCGAGTTGCGGCGCGTACCGTTGATGGCAAAGTTGACGGTGTTCGTCAGGCCGATGCCGATCTCTGAAGTGCCGTCGCTGGTGACGCCAGGAACGAGCGTGAGCAACTGCATGAAGTTGCGGTTGTTGAGTGGGAGCTCAACGACTCTGCGGTTTTCGACGACGTCTCCGACAGTAGGCGTGGTTTGAATTAGAGGAGCTTCCGCCGTAACTGTCACTGACTCACTGACCGCGCCGGTTTCGAGTGGGATATTGATCGTCTTTCGGTCATTGACGTTCAACTCGAGACCTTTGCTCAGATACTCTTTGAATCCCTGCGCCTTCACCGACAAGTCGTAGGTGCCGGGCTGGATCAGCGTAAGTGTGTATTGTCCGTTGTCGTTGGATTCAACGGTGCGGACTTCGCCAGTCTTTGTATTTGTCAGGGTGACGGTGGCGCCCATCACCACAGCTCCTGCCGGGTCGACCACCTGACCGTCGATACGCGCGGTAACATCCTGCGCGAAGGTGACGGCGGCGAATCCGTGCAGCAGAAGGATCGTGATTCCTAATAGAAGTCTATTCATAGTGCTCCTCTGTATGGTTTGGGTCAGAGAGCCCGCGATCTGGGCAGATGATTTTGCAGAAAATTTCCATGCACTTATACACTGGCCTTCGCGGATTAACAAGATCCGAACTCCGGCAAAACTCCAAGAATTTCGCGTTCAGCCAGCTGCTCATCGAACGTAGAACGAAACCTTGCATTCCCACTCAATACCGACAATGTAACGACGCGTGATGTTTGCGCGGCAGATTTCGGAACCACCCTGCCGGTGCTCAGGAGATCGTAGACAGGCTCGTCGGCACGGGCGCGCGGATACGGTTGGCCCATCAGCAAACTGCCAAGCGCCATTGCACTCAAGACAAGCGCGGCAGAGTTGGGGAAGAGGCTCGCCTTCACTGCTCAGTTACGGTCCGACTTTCTAAGTTCGTAATGAATACCCGGTGGAAGAAGCGCATTATAGGCTCGCGGCTGGAATAATAGAAGCTAAAGTTTGTTATCCGATTGATAAGGACTGCTAATGAGGCTTGCGGGGTTATAGCGGCTTAGTCAGCAGGACAGCGCAGTTGAGCATCTTCCTCGGTTGGGCCGTAAGTGACGATCATGACTTCCTCACGGTCCTTTTCAAGTTTGGTTTGGATAATCAGTCCATCCTTGTCACTGAGGTAAAACGTCCAATTAGGAATATCCGGATCCGGCCTGCGCCGATACTTGCTTACATCGACGTGCAGATCCTCCAGCAGAGTCGTTTTCTGTGGATAGACTCTTATATGAATGACGGTGTCAGCCGGGACTCGCCACTGACCAGAGCCGTTTCTTGTGCAGGGACCCTCTGAGTACAAAACGTGGACTGTCTCTGCCGGTGTCTTGTAGATCAAAGTCCGGTCGACGGAGTCTTTTGCCTGGCCCAACAACCGTTCGACGTCCGCGCGCGTCGAGCGCAAGGGTATTAACCCTCGCCACACATTCGGTGCTGAACGTTCCTGGATCGGGTCGCTAGTTTTCGTACGTTCGGATCGAGCACGACATTGATTCATGAGCGCGACAACCTGGCGTGCCGCGTCACCGGTCGTCATGAAAAGCGACGCGAGACATAAACACGCCAGGTTTCGGCCAAAAGAAGCACTCATCTAAGAACCTCGCAGAATATCCGTTGGATGTTGTGAAATAGGTACTGTAGCCCCCGTCATCAGGGTCTTTCGGATTTCCCTGATATGCCAGATCAAAGACGGTATTCTTCGCGCTTAACGGAAACTTCGACGCGAACTCGGGGATATTATTTACCGCATTCGCAAGTTGCTCGTCGTCGTAGAATGCGCGACTACCGTTGGCAAAGGTAAACTGCTGATAAGTGGTCTGCACGCGGGCACGATTTCCGGCCGGGTCGTAGGTGTTAATTTCGCTCACGCGTGGATTAAGTCGATAGGAAACGGAAGTGTTGTCCTGCGTCCACGTGGTCATCACTTGCCGTTGCCAGTTTCCACTACTGTCGTACGTGTTGACGAGTGCCGGCAATTGGCGCTGCCAGCCTGACGCTACTACGCCGCAGTGCCCCAAAAACCTTGACGCCACACCGAATGGCGATATACTGCGACCCTCGCACTCGCCTGGTACAACACAAAAAGAGGAGGTCTCCCCATGACGTGCTCTCGGATACTACTCGTGATCCTTGTCGCTCTGTTTGCTGCTTCATCGCCCGCACTCGCACAAACAAGCACTTCGCGCATCACTGGCCGCGTCGTCGACAGCAAGCAAGCTTCGATCGCCGGCGCGAGCGTCACTATCACCAACGAAGCCACCGGAGTTTCGCAAACACAGACCACCACCGAGGCAGGTGTTTATGCCTTTGAAGCGTTGCCTGTCGGCGATTACACCGTCACGGTCGAGCAAAACGGCTTCAAGAAGTTTCAGAAAACGGGAAACCATCTCGAAGTCAACAATCCTTTGACGGTGGACATCGCTCTGGAAGTCGGTCAGCTCTCTGAAACGGTCACGGTCCAGGGCGGGCCAGAACAGTTGCAAACAGCCAACGCCACGCTCGGCAATGTGATCGAACAAAAAGCCATCGAGACACTGCCGCTCAACGGCCGCAATCCGCTGACACTCTTGTTACTCGAGCCGGGCGTGGTCCAACGTTCGTTCGGCGGCGCGGGTTCGGGCGTACACGTCAACGGCTCGCGCGATCGCGCTTACAACGTGACGATCGACGGCATCGAAGCAAACGAGTCGAGCGTGCCGAACCCGGTCTCGAACCTTTACCGCATCAATCCGGACAACGTGCAGGAGTTCAAGGTCACGACCAACAACGCGACCGCGGAAGAAGGCCGCAACAGCGGCGCTTCGATCTCGATCGCCACGCGCAGCGGGACGAGCGAGTATCACGGCACCGGCTTCTATTTCCTGCGCAACGAAGCACTCAACGCAAACGAGTGGTACGCAAATGCGCAGAAAGCGCCAAAGCCGCTGATCAGGCTGGGCCAGTTCGGTTTCGAAATGGGTGGGCCAATCCGCAAGAACAAAACGTTCTTCTTCGGCAGCTATCAGTACAATCGCGTAGACTTCACGCAGCCGATCGATCAAACGTTTGGCTTTCCGATCGTCTACACGAACGAAGCGCGCAACGGTATCTTCCGTTACTTCGTGCCGGACCCGGCGAACCCGCTCGTGATCGGCGGCACCACCATCACGCGCAACTCGACGCTGCTGGTCAACCCCAGCACCGGCGCGCTCCTTGTTCCCTTGTGTGCAACGCCAACGTCGCTGCGCTGCATTCGCACTTACGACATCAAGAGCGGCACTAACAACACGGCGGGTCGCGCGCTCGATTCAACTGTAGCGACTTTGATGAAAGCGTATCCGTCGCCAAACAATTTCGCTGCGGCCGGCGATGGTCTCAACACGGCTACTTTTCTCTGGAACCCACCAACAGCGATAAGAGGTCCGTCAATCAATGTGCGCGTCGATCACAACTTCAGCGAGAAGAACAGCGTATTCGCGCGCTATTTGTGGTCTGACTACAACACGCTGAAAGGTGACCCGCTAAACGGCAGGCCGCAGGTCTATCCCGACAATCCGCCGCAAGGTGAAGTTTTTCGCCGCACTTCGAATCTTGCGATCGGTTGGCGACGCGTGATCTCGCCGCGCGTGGTGAATGAGTTCACCGCCGGTTATGGCCGGTTTGGTTTTCTCTTTACGCAGGGCGAAGCGAATCCCATCTGGCCCGACGTGCCGCCGTTCAACTTCAACAACATCGATGAGCCTTATATCAACACGCCGCGCACCGCGCGTTGGGTCAGCACGCCACAAGTACTCGACAATCTGAGTATCCTTCATGGCGAACACGTGTTTCGCATGGGTTTGAACTTCCGCTTCTACCGTCATGTGGACCAGCGCGGTCAACCCGGCGGAATCAACGTCACGCCTTCAGTGACCTTCTCTGCCACAACGCGGCCGGTGTTCATCGGCACGACCGGAAACTCCGGCTTTGCCGTCGCGTCGAATATCAACTCCACCGACGCAACGCTGCTCGGCGGTCTAATAAACAACCTGTACGGCTTACCGGCATCGATGAACCAGGTCTTTATTTCGAACCTGAAAGACGACGCTTTTCTGCCGTTTAAGATCGGCGACCAGGTGACGTTGTATGCGGAGAAGCACAATCTCGATCAGTACAACTTCTTCTTCCAGGACGAGTGGAAGGTGCGTCCAAACCTTACGCTGAATTACGGCGCGCGTTGGGAAGTAAACCCGCCGGCCAACACGTCGCCGCACGAGAACGTCTTTGTCGCCGCGACGCCGATCGCGGGCACGAAGCTGCCGACAACACCGGTAGTGAATCAGCCGGGCGCAGTTAGTTTTGTGCCGGCGGACCACTGGTACGAAGGCGACTTCACTTGGGCCATCGGTCCGCGCTTCGGTCTCGCTTATAGTCCTGAATTTAAATCAGGCTTGATGCGGGCGTTCTTTGGTGAGAGCGGTAAGAGCGTGATTCGTCTCGGTTACGGCATCGCGTTCGACACGATCTCTTCGTTTCAGGTTACTGCTGCCGCGGGTCGTATTCCCGGTCTCGTCCAAAGCTGCACGACGTCTTTCAACACGACCGCGGCGGCGTTCACTTCAATTACTGCCGGTTGCGTAAACTCGCCGGATATCAACAAGACCGTTGCCGGCGGGTTCCCGACGCAACTTCCCGCGCCTTCAGTGAAACCGTCGTCGCTGTTGACGCCGCCGCAACAACTACGCGCCAACTCACCCCCAATCACCGTGTTCGCACCGGAGATGAAGTTGCCCACAGTTCACGAATGGAACTTCAGCATCCAACGCGAGCTGCCGTGGGGAATCGTCGCGCAGGCCGCGTACATCGGACGCCGTGGTGAACACCTGTTCATGGCTTACGACATCAACCAAACCAACCCGGATGCGATTCTTCCCTCGTTTCTGATCATGCAGCAGAATCGGGCGAAGGGATGCACGCCGAACGGCACCGGCTGTCCTGCGGGTGTCACGGGCGTCACGCCGCCGTTATTTAATCAACTGCAAACTCAAGGTGGTCTATCGTCAACAGCAGCAGCGAGTTTTATCAACTCGAGCACAACCATCAGCGAGTTGGACATCAACGGCGCGGGCAGTTTTGCGCGCCGCATTGAGGACAACACGCTCGGTTTGAAGCTGCGGCCCAACCAGCAGTTTGCGGTGATCACTTATCTCGACAACAGTGGCGATTCGAATTATCACGCCGCGCAGTTCACTTTGCGGCGGCGGTTCAGCACCGGGCTCGGCGTGAGTATGGCCTACACGTTCGGCAAGTCGATCGATAACCAGTCGGTCGATCCGGTTGGCGCGTCTTCGGGCGGCGGTCTTTCTACGACGAACTCGCGGACGCCGACCG
>DASXXL010000547.1:0-3925 GCA_036503085.1 Pyrinomonadaceae bacterium
GATCAGTGGCGCACTGAAGGCGTGCCTGACTCGCCCGCCGCCTGGATCATTCAAACCGCCAAACACAAAGTCATCGATCGCCTGCGGCGACAAACTCGTCTCAAAGAGAAGATCGAAGCGCATCCGGAGTTCTTTCCGAGTGAGCCCATCGACGAGCCAAATTACAACTACGGTGAAATTCCTGACGATCGTCTGCGATTGATCTTTACCTGTTGCCATCCGGCGCTCGCGCTCGAAGCACAGGTCGCGTTGACGTTGCGCACGCTCGGCGGTTTGCAAACCGACGAGATTGCGCGCTCGTTTCTGGTTCCCACCGCCACGATGGCCCAACGCCTCGTGCGCGCAAAGCGAAAGATACGCGACGCCGGCATTCCGTTCACTGTGCCCGATACGAGCGATATGCCCGCGCGTCTCGACGCCGTTTTGACGGCGATCTATCTCATCTTCACCGAAGGTTACGCGGCGACGCGCGGCGAGCCGCTCATTCGCGCAGACCTTTGCGCGGAAGCGATCCGCCTCGGCCGGCTCGTGAGAACACTCATGGAACCGAATCCACCGGCGGAAGCAACCGCGCTCCTCGCGTTGATGTTGTTGCACGATTCGCGACGCGAAGCTCGACTTGATGAAGCAGGCGATCTCGTCGTGCTTGAAGAACAGGATCGCAGCCGCTGGAACAAGCAGCACATCGCCGAAGCGCTCACGCTCGTTGACGAAGCGCTCAGCGGAGCGCCTGGTCCATACGCACTCGAAGCGGCGATCGCGGCGGAGCACTGCAAAGCCGCGCGGCCTGAAGACACGAACTGGCCGCGCATCGTCGTGCTCTACGATCTGTTACAACAACTCTTGCCGTCGCCCGTTGTGGCGTTGAATCGTGCCGTAGCCGTGGCCATGGCTCGTGGACCACGCGCAGGCCTGGCGCTGATCGATGAGCTCGCCGCGTCGGGTGAGTTGGACGACTATCACCTGCTGCACGCCGCGCGCGCCGACATGTTGCGTCGCCTTGGCGAGAACACCGAAGCCGCCGAAAACTACGAACTCGCTTTGAATCTCGCCACCAACGACAGCGAGCGCCGCTTCCTCGAGCGCCGCCTGCGCGAAGTCCGCACTCCCGTTTCGTGAATCTCTATCCACAAGCCCGAGCATTCCTGGGACCGCGGTTTCCTGGGACCGCAGGCGTCTCGCCTGCATGTCAGCGGAAGGGGCTCCTGTCGATGCCCTGCAGGCGAGACGCCTGCGGTCCCAGGGGAAAATTACGCGGTGGCGCCGTGGGCGGAAGCCATGCGGCGGTTCATCTCTTCCATCGTGACGTCTTCCTTGTGCGTCGCGACGGTCCAGACGTGACCGAACGGGTCGGTCAAGGTCCCCGATCGATCGCCGTAGAACTGGTCCTGCAACGGCTTTACTTCCGTAGCACCGGCATCTATCGCCCGCTGGTAAACGGTGTCAACGTCTTCGACGTAGATCATGATGCTCACCGGCGTGCCGCCGAGCGCTTTCGGCGAGCGATAACCCATCTGCGGAAACTCATCCGCAAGCATGATCGGCGAGTCGCCAATCTTCAGCTCCGCGTGACCAACCTTGCCTTCGTGGTCCATGCGAAACAACTCAGTGGCGCCAAACGCTTTCTTGTAATACTCAATCGCGTCAGCCGCGGGGTCGCAAATCAAATACGGGGTTACAGAGTGGTATCCATCCGGAATCGGCTTTACGTCTGCCATGAGAATCCCCTTTCGTTGATTGGATTATTTCAACAGTTTCTTTTGGTCGAGAAAAGCTATCACCGCGGCGTTAAATTCCTTTGGCCTGTCCATGAACAGAAAATGGCTAACGCCTTCCCACATCTGAAACGTCAGGTCAGGCGCGAGGCTGCGCAGAAACTGTTCGGTGTCAGGCTGCCAGAACGGCGACTTCGCGAGAATCGCCAGCACCGGGACGTTGATCTTGTCAGGCGCATAGAGCGTGTCGGTCCACATCGCGTCCATCGAGCTGACCATCACGTACTGCGGCGTGCTGAGAAACGAAGCTTTCACTCGCGCTTTGTCGGCGTCCGAAAGCGTCGAGGCCATCTGGGCAAACATCTGAAGGCCAGCCTCTTTGTAGTTTGGCCCACGCAAAGGCGCTGAGAACTGCTCGGCCTGCTCCTTCGTGCCGAACGGCCGCAAAGCGCCGTCAACGATCACCAGCGCGAGCGTCTTCTGTGGATACTTGCGATAGAACTGCCGCACGACAGGCGTTCCCATACTGTGACCGACGAGCACCGCGTGTTCGACGCCCGCGTCTTTCATCACGGCGTCGATCGCATCCGCGAAGAAATCCATGCTGTAAGTCGTCTCTGGTTTGTCGCTCATACCGTGTCCGGGAAGATCGAGCGCAATGACTCTCGCACGCTTCGAAAACTCCGGAATATGATCGCGCCACATCTCGAGATTACACGTCCAGCAGTGGACCAACACGAGCGCGTCCTTGCCTTTGCCGTAGTTCTGATAGTGAATCTTGTTTTGACCAAACTTCGCGTACTTCTCCTGCGCGCCTGTTAAAGAAGCACTGGCGAGCACTAAGACGAATAAGAGCGAAACGTATTTCAGTTTTCTCATTAGTGATTCCTTTCGCGTTTGGTGATCAGCACGAGCGTCATATCGTCCGTCAGCGGTCTGGGCGCCGCGAAGTCCTGCACCGCGCCGAGCACTGAAAAAAGCATTGCCTCAGCAGAACCACCGTACGCACGGCGAAACTCCGCTTCCAAGCGAAGGCTGCCAAACTCCTGATCTGATTCGTCGAAGGATTCCAGTATACCGTCAGAGCAAACCAACACCGCATCGCCGCCGCGCAGTTGCACCGTGCCGCAGTCAAACTTCGCCGCCGGCACCACGCCGAGCACTGGTCCACCTTCAGAAAGATTTTCGAGCTCACCACCGGCACGCAGCAATAACGCCGGCGGATGTCCCGCGCTGCAATAGTCGAGCGTACCTGACGCGTCATCGAGCCGCGCCACAAACAAACTGCTCAACGGCGCAACCGCCGACAACCGCGCGAAATCTCGATTAACCCCGGCAACGATCGTTTCCGGACTGCTGTTTTCCGCGGTGTAGCTGCGAATCAATCCGGCAAGATGCGGCACCCACATGCCCGCGGCGAGTCCTTTGCCGCCGATGTCGCCGAGCGCGAGCACCATTCCTTCGTTTGTTTCTTCTAGCGTGAAGAAGTCACCGGGCAAGTGACGCACCGCGAAGATCTCGCTGGCGATGTCAAACGCGCCGTAATGGACCAGGCTCGGCGCACACAAACGCCGGTGCACCTGCGCGGCTTCGAAGATCGCGCTGTGCAACTCCGCGTGTTGCTGTTGCAGAGTTTCGAGTCGCGCTTCGAGTGCGTTTAATTTCGTGCGCTGGGCATAGGGAAATGGGAGTACTGCCGCAGTCATGAGCTAATCCTTTGAATGAATGACAACTAGCCAACAAACTTATAGCCACTTCCATGAACAGTAAGTATGAAACGCGGCTCTTCCGGGTTCGGTTCGAGCTTCTGTCTCAGATGAACAATGTGTGTATCTACGGTGCGCGTGCTCGGATAGTTCTCGTAGCCCCACACCGCGTCGAGCAAGCGATCGCGACTCAACGTCTCGACCGGATGCGCGATGAAATAAGCCAGCAACGCAAACTCTTTAGACGACAGATCGACGAGCTCTCCATTACGCCGCACTTCATTGCTACGAATGTTTACCTCTACGTCACTGAATTTATAAACGTCCATCCCGGGCTGCTGCGTTGACGACGACCTTCGCAACACAGCCTTCACACGCGCCATCAACTCGCGAATCGAAAACGGTTTCGTCACGTAATCGTCGGCGCCGAGTTCCAGGCCGACGACTTTATCGATCTCCTGCCCGCGTGCCGTCAGCATGATGATCGGCACCGATGGACGTTTC
>DASXXL010000548.1:0-1966 GCA_036503085.1 Pyrinomonadaceae bacterium
CCAGTCGTCGCCGAGAGGGGCGGCCGGCAGCGGCGCGGCCAGCATTAACAGACACACTACGAGACCAAGTAGGAGATAGAACGGGGGAGGAATCTTCATTTGTTTTACCTTTCCAAACTGCTGCGAAATGACTAATACGTGTATTAGAGCAGGCTACCGAGGACTCCCGCCGGGAATGCTAGGGTGCGGCGGGCGTAGGTGATTTTACTCGAAAATTTGCTCGCCCTTCAACCGAATCGTATAATCCAGCACATTACTCAACGACTACACACAGCGCGAACAGCATCAGGAGGCAAACCGGGATGGCTACCGAACTAAAACATTCCCCAACAATGGACCGTATCGCCGAGCTTCTGGGACCGGAAGCACAGAATCTTCTGGACCACACGTCGCAAACGATCTCGAAGGATCAGTTGCACGTGCCGGGACCAGATATCGTCGATCGTGTGTGGAGTGCTTCCGATCGTTCACCGCGCGTGCTGCGGTCGTTGCAAACGCTGGTTAATAACGGCCGGCTCGCGGGCACCGGTTATCTCTCGATTCTGCCGGTGGACCAGGGCGTCGAACACTCGGCTGGCGCTTCGTTTGCTCCCAACCCGCAATACTTCGATCCGGGAAACATCGTGAAGCTGGCGATCGAAGGCGGCTGTAACGCGGTGGCTTCGACGTTTGGCGTGCTCGGCTCGGTCGCGCGTAAGTACGCGCACAAGATTCCGTTTATCGTGAAGATCAATCACAACGAGTTGCTGACGTTGCCGAACAAGTTTGACCAGGTTTTGTTCGGCACGGTGAAAGAAGCACACAACCTCGGCGCGGTCGCGGTCGGCGCCACGATCTATTTTGGCTCCGATGAATCGACACGCCAGATCACGGAAATCAGTGAAGCGTTTGCCCAGGCGCATGAGTTGGGTATGGCCTGCATTCTCTGGTGTTACCTGCGCAACTCGAAATTCAAAACTCCCGAGGGCGACATGCACGCGTCAGCCGATCTCACGGCGCAGGCAAACCATATCGGCGTGACGATTCAAGCGGACATCATCAAGCAGAAACTGCCCGAGCGTAACGGCGGTTACAAAGCCGTCGAAAAAGAGCTCGGTGGTTCGTACGGCAAGACCAGCAAGCTCATTTACGAAAAACTGACCAGCGACAATCCGATCGATCTAGTCCGTTATCAGGTCGCAAACTGCTACATGGGCCGTTGCGGTTTGATCAACTCCGGTGGCGAGTCGAAGGGCGCGAGCGATTTGGCCGAGGCTGTGCGCACCGCGGTGATCAATAAACGCGGCGGCGGCATGGGCCTGATCTCCGGTCGCAAGGCTTTTCAGCGTCCGATGAGCGAAGGCGTGCAGTTGCTGAACGCGATTCAGGACGTGTATCTCGCGCCGGAAATTACGGTCGCCTAATCCTTTCTCACAATCCGTGTCATCTGTGGCCAACGACGTTGAGCTGCTGAAAGCGATTGCCGCGCGTGACGAGGCGGCGCTCGCGCAGCTCTACGATCAGTATCGTGTAATCCTGTTTGGGCTGCTGATGCGTATATTGAACAACCGCGAGGAAGCGGAGGATGTGCTGCAGGAGGTGTTTTTGCAGGTTTGGCGGCGCGCAGCAGACTTCGATGAGAATCGCGGGCGGCCGTTTACCTGGCTCGTAACACTCGCGCGCAGTCGTGGCATCGACAGGTTACGAACACTCGCGGCTCGCGAACGAGTCGCAACCGCTGGCACGCGAGACGAAGCGGAAATAGTCTCAGATGCGGCCAGCGATGCTTTCCGTTCAGAACAGCGTGACGTAGTAAACAACGCGCTCGCCCAACTCCCCGACGAGCAGAAACGGCTCTTGCTGCTCGCCTATTTTGACGGACTCAGCCAGTCGGAGATTGCCGCACGCGTCGGCGCGCCGTTGGGAACAGTTAAAACTCGCATGCGCACCGGCATGATGAAGTTGCGTCAATTGCTGGCGGGCAAAG